>CAZCRO010000084.1:0-7881 GCA_964501115.1 uncultured Oscillospiraceae bacterium | reverse complement strand
TCACCGCCGGTTCCGACGAGTGCCGTGCCTGGACCATCAAGCGGGGCACCAAGGCTCCCCAGGCTGCCGGCAAGATTCACACCGACTTTGAGCGTGGCTTCATCCGTGCCGAAGTCATTGCCTTCGAGGATATGAAGGTCTGCGGCACCATGGCCGCCGCAAAGGCAAAGGGTCTGGTTCGCAGCGAAGGCAAGGAATACGTCATGAAAGACGGCGACATTGTAAACTTCCTGTTTAATGTTTGATATGTATTTTCCCCCGGATTCTGGATCCGGGGGAATTTTTTCTGCTCACCTTTGCAATGCGCAAACACCACTCATTGTGTAGGTGCAGGCTCATTGTCGCAAGCGCAGTCTGCCAGTTTCAGCTCGCAGATTTGATGAAAGTATATCTTGTTGCCATCTTCCAAAGTAAGGGTTTGGGCATAGCTGTCCAGCTTTTTTACGGTAGATTCTATGTGGCGGAAGCTTCCGCCCTCCTTCTTCTTGTCCGGACAATAGATCAGCATTTCCACAGCTGTAGGGTTTGGAAGTCTTTCCTTCAGCCGGTCAAGACTGCGGTTGATCCCCATAAGACTTTCCTCTGATAAGAAAACCGGGGTCTGGGTAATGCGTGCCGTCTCATCTATCACCTCGTCAAACCCCGTAAGGGCTGAAAAAGGCGCAAATTGGGCAGCACGCTCCTGCAAGGGCATTCTCCTTCTGGAAGATGGCCTTGGCCACTGAGTATCCACCAAATCTTCATAGGACTGTGCCATACCTTCCTCCTTATGCTTTGTGGCCGCCGATTTGGCCATTGCGTTCCCGGGCGGTAGCGCCCTCCTCCAGATCCATCCCCCGGAAGATGGCATTTTTCCCATAGCGCTTCTTGATCCGCAGCATGGCTTCCAGCCGGGCTTGCTCCCGCTGCCGTGCTTCCTGCCGGGCGGTGTTTTCCACAGGGTCTGTGAATAAATTCAGCTGTTCCGGACAACAATCCGTACAGTTTTCTTCTCTGGGATAAATATCCGCCCCCAGCGTCAGCTTCCGCTGGAGCAGGGATTTGTCCGCAATCCGGTCGTACAGGGTCATAAACGCCTGGGTAATCTCCCGGGCAGAGGCGCTTTTTTCCTCCAGGTGGATGGTTCCATGCCCGCTCTTGGGCACCTGGCGGCCATATCCATCCGTGACCAGCGGGCCGGTATAATTCCCCGCGCGCAGGCTCTCCCGGTCATAGGCCAGGGTGAGGGTCAGCTTTTGGGTGACCAGCTTCTTCTCCACCAGATCCAGCGCCAGCTGATCTGCCATCTCCCGCACCACCAGCCGGGACTTCTCCCAGCCGTAGGGACAGGAGAGCACCTGGCCGGAGCTGATGCTTCGGTTTTGCGGACGGTAAGCCTTGATATGGGCAATGGTGCATGGCTCGTATCCCCAGGCATGGTCTATCAGCAGCTCCGCATTCACCCCGAAGAGCTTGTACAGATTGTCCTCCCCATACGGCCCAGGCTGCAGCGAGTGCCAGGCAATGTCACCCATGGTATAAATACCCTGCCGCTCCAATTTCTTTGCAATCCCCCGCCCTACCCGCCAGAAGTCCGTAAGCGGGCGATGATCCCACAGCTGCTGCCGGTAACTTCGCTCATCCAGGCAGGCGATACGCACCCCATCTTCATCCGGCTGGATATGCTTGGCCATAATATCCATAGCCACCTTGCACAGGTACAGGTTGGTTCCCACCCCTGCTGTTGCCGTAATGCCTGTGGTGCGCAGGATCTCCTGTATCAGCTTTTTTGCCAGCTCCCTGGCATCCATCCCATAGTAATTTAAATAGGCCGTTGCATCGATGAACACCTCGTCAATGGAGTATACGTGGATGTCCTCCGGTGCAATATAGTTCAGATAGATTTTGTAAATCATTGCGCTGAATTCCATGTAGCGTGCCATCTTCGGAGGCGCAACAATGTAATCCAGCGCCTTTTCCGGGTGCATATCCAGATGCCACGCACTGTAAGAACTGCCCCGGAAAGTCCCCCCGGGTGCCATACACCGCCGCTGGGCATTCACCTGCGCCACTTTCTCCACAACCTCGAACAGCCTGGCACGTCCCGGAATGCCATAGCGCTTCAAAGAAGGAGATACCGCCAGGCAAATAGTCTTCTCCGTGCGGGAAGCATCGGCCACCACCAAATTCGTGGTAAGTGGATCCAGCCCCCGGTCTACGCACTCTACGGAAGCATAGAAAGATTTCAAATCGATAGAAATATACCACCTGTCCATACCACCGCTCCCCGCTTTGTTTTCTTTATTATAGAACATTTGTTTACGAAAGTCAATTGGAATATCTCGGTAAAAAACGCACAGCGATTTTGTTTCCAGGAATCCCATTCACAAAAGCAAAATCCCCGAAGCTGGTGGTATCCAGCTCCGGGGGGTATGCCTATACAGGTTCGCTCAGCCCTTTACGCCGCCGCCGGTAACACCGGCGATGATCTTCTCGGACAGGAAGATATACAGCAGGAAGGTGGGCAGGAAGACGATGATAACCGCAGCGAACAGGCCGCCGTAGTTACCGGTATACTTCATTGCGTTGACAATCTGCAGCAGACCCACGCCAACGGGCATCATCTTATCGGAAGTGGTGAAGATCAATGCCATGAAGAATTCATTCCAGACAGACAGGAAGTTGAAGATGGTCACGGTAACCACCGCAGGCTGCACCAGGGGCAGCATAATCTTCCAGAAAGTGTTGGGGGCGCTGCAGCCATCGAGATAGGCAGCTTCTTCGTAGGACTTGGACAAGGTGGAGAAGAAGTCCATCAGGTAGATGGTGGTGTAGGGCACCCGGAGCATGATGTACAGGGCAATGAGCAGCACCCGTCCCTTCAGCCCCCACTGGACAGCCAGGGTATACAGGGGCATAATGATCATGATTGCAGGGACACTCATAGCAATGACCAGGCCGATGCGGATGGTCTTGCTGCCTACGAAATTCCAACGGGACAGGACATAAGCCGCGGGAGCGGAAATGACCAGAACACCGGCGCAGGAGACCAGGGAATAGAGCAGGGAGTTTCCGAAGAAAACAGAAACATTCTGATTGTTCCAGGCTGCGCTGTAGTTCTCCCAATGGAAGCCGGATTCAAATTTCAGAACCTGGCCGGTGAAAATCTCCCGGGAGGTGGAAAGGCTGGCACCCAGGATCCAGAACAGGATCATTGCGGTGAAGGCCACCCAGGCACAAACAATGATATAACCGGGAAGCAAACGGGCTTCCTTTTTCCAATTGATGGGTTCGCGATACTTTGCCATATTGCTCCTCCCTCCTTAATATTCCAGATCGGTGTCCTTGAGGACCTTGTTCATAACGGTGTAAATCACCACAATGATCAGAGTAAGCACCACACCGACAGCGGCACCGGCACCGGCATCCCGCTCTATTACGCCCTTACCGCCAAACACCGTATCATACAGGTATACAACCGGCACAATGGTGGTACCCTCTGTATTGATGGGGGAGAACATCTTCGTCCAGAGGAAGAAGGTGGTGGCATTGATGCTCCAGAAGGTGACAGAGGTGCGGACGATACCCTTCATCAGAGGCATGGTGATGTTCTTGAACTGGGCAATCTTGCTGGCACCATCCAGCGTAGCTGCCTCATAAAGATCCTTGGGAATACCCTCGATGCCGCTGATATAAATGAGCATGTAATAGCCCACACTGCCGAAGATAAAGGCAATGAGCATGGACCAGAATTTCAGGTCGGTACCCAGCCATTTGATCTTACTGCCGCCCAGGAAGGTAACAATGTTGTTCAGCAGACCGTAGTCATAATTGAACACGTACTGCACCCACATAGTAGCCAGCGCCACGGCGCTGATGATATTGGGCATATAGATGGCTGCCTTGAAGAACTTGGCACCGCGGATGCCACTGGTGAGGATGACAGCCATAAGCATGGACACAGCCAGCGTAACCAGGCCGCCGAAAAGCCAGATCAGCATCATATTCTTCATAGAAGTCAGGAAGCCGGAGCTGTGCATAATCTTGAAATAATTGCCCAGGCCATGGAATGTCCAGGTGCTGGTAGATGCCGTCAGGCTCTCCACCTTGAAAAAGCTCATGATGACCGTACGGGTCACGGGATACACATACATGAACAGCAGGCAGAGGACTGCGGGCAAAATGAACCAGAAAATCATAGCTTTATTCTTCTTCATTCAAATATCACCCCGAAAATAATGTAGTTGCAGGAATTTTCCTGTACCGGCAGGACAGGCGCCTGCGTACTGCAGCAGATACGCACGCGCCCGGCCTGCCCGGAGGAAGAGCGAAAAGTAGGCGGCACCAAGGGTGCCGCCTACAGGATGGATCTTAGTACAGAGCGTCCAGAGCAGCGCAGAAAGCTTCGCCGGATTCGTACTTGCCTTCGTAGATCTGCAGGAAGGCGTCCTTGAAGGACTGCTGCAGCTCGCTGTTGGCATTGGTAGCACCGCACCAGGTCATGGGAGCATCAGCAGCCAGCAGGGTCTCGATGGTGCCGGTCAGATGAGCGGGAGCCACGTTGGTGGGATCAGCGGGGATCTGAGCGCACTCGTCGGCCATCTTCTGGTCGAACTCGCCGGTGGTCAGCATCATGATAAAGTCGAAAGCAGCCTGCTTGTTCTCGCTGTACTCGGTGATAGCCAGGGAGTTAGCACCGGCGTAAGCAGCAGCATTGTCGGAGCCTTCTACCATGGGGTAGTTGAACAGGCCCCAGTTCAGCTCGACACCGCAGTTGTTGTTGGTCTCAGCGGTAACGTAGTTAGCGCAGACGACCATGGCAGCCAGGCCGAAGCCGACCTTGTTCTGGCTTGCGGGGAACTCATCGGGAGCGCCGTCAACCAGGTTGCCGGCCTTTACGAAGTCGATTACTTCCTGAGCAGCGGTAACAGCAGCGCTGTCGGACCAGCCGCCGTTCATAGCGATCTCTTCCAGCTTGTCTTCGCCCAGGTGACGAACCAGCTGATGATAGAAGGTGAAGTAAGCATAAGCGCCGTCCAGAGCCAGAGGAGCAATGCCGGCAGCCTTCAGCTGCTCACAAACAGCCAGGAACTCAGCCCAGGTGGTGGGCTCAGCAGTGATACCAGCTTCAGCGAAAGCGTCCTTGTTGTAGAACACGCCGCCAACCTGGGGCTGCTCAACGATGGAGTTCAGGTGGCCAGCCCACTCGATAACCTGGTTGTTCAGGCAGGGGTAGCCCTGGTAGTTGGCAGCAGCGGCCATCTCGGTCAGGTCAGCAGTGTAGGCAGCATAGGTGGTGCCGATACGCTGATAGTCATCTTCGTAGATGTCGAACTTCTCGCCGGCTTCCAGGGAAGCGGACAGCAGGGTGTTGATGTCGCGGCCCTTCCACTCGATGTTCACATGAGCGCCGGTCTCGGCCTCGAAAGCGGCAGCAGCCTCTTCGATCACCAGAGCCTGGGGCTCACCGGCGGACCACATGGACCACATGGTCAGTTCGACGCCTTCGTACTTCTTGGCTTCCACTTCGGGAGCATTGGTTGCTTCGTTCTGAGCGTCGGTGGGAGCATCGGTCTGCTCGGTATTACCGGAGTTGCCGCAGGCAACCAGACCCAGCACCATCACAGCCGCCAGCAGCAGAGCAATGAGCTTTTTCATTTGTTTTTCCTCCAAATTATTATTATGGTATGGGATTACCACGCCTCCAGTATACAGCTTTTTGGAATTTTTGCAAGGAGAATATTGTTGAAAGCTTTAGAAAAATTGCTGTCCGCAATTTTTTCGGCAATATAGTATAATTGCACTGCCGCTTTTTGTGGATTTCGCTGGATGCGTGAGGGCGAAAATCTTCCTGTTTTTCTGGAATGCAGGGAGAAATGCTTGCTTTTTTTCGCTGTTTTTTCTATAATGTTAGAAACGGCTGCGCAGAACGGGAGGGCGTCCGCATGAGCAATCAGCATTATTCTTTCAGCCTTTTGGGGGAGCCCGTCATCCGGGAGGCTCTGAAGCTGCGCAATATAGCCAGCGCAAAATACGAAGGGGACTGGCTGTCCATTCCCCATGCCCATAACTACACGGAACTTTTCTACATCATCGACGGAGACGGAATCTTCCAGATTGAGGACCGGTCCTTTCCCGTGGAAGCCAATCAGCTTGTGGTGGTGAATCCCAATGTGATCCACACGGAGCTGAGCCACGATTCCCGGCCCATGGAATATATCGTGGTGGGCCTTGAGGGGATGGAGCTGAAGCTGAGCGGCAATCAGGATGACCGATTCTGCCTGCTTACCTTTCCCGGTCAGGACAGCACCCTGATGTGTATGCAGAATATTCTGGCGGAGCTGCAGACCCGGTCTGCGGAGTATGAGACCGTATGCCAGGCATATCTGGAGATCCTGGTGGTTCAGCTTATCCGAAGCGCCAATTTCTCCTTTTCTCAGGCATCGACCCGGCCCCCGGTGAACCGGCTCTGCTCCTTTATCCGGCACTATATCGACAATCACTATAAAGAAAGATTGACCCTGGATCTGCTGGCACAGGTGGGCAGCGTGAACAAGTATTATCTTGCCCACGCCTATAAAGAGGAATTCGGCACATCCCCCATCAGCTACATGAATTTTCGCAGGGTAGAGGAGGGAAAGCGGCTCCTCTCGGAGACGGACTGGTCTCTTTCCCAGATCGCCCACATTCTGGGCTTTTCCTCCGCAAGCTATTTTTCTCAGGCATTCCGGAACCTTGTGGGGGTCTCGCCAATGGAATACCGGAAGCAGCACTGCACGGACAAGCAGAGTTCCACCTGAGTATCTCGGGAATTCTTCGGGAAATGATTTTCCTACTTTACAGAAGCCCAGAATTCGGGTATAATAAATTGAAATGCGCAAAAATGACGAAACTGACGAAATGAGTGAATTACCCTATGAATATTGAATTTGACAGTTATAAGCAGAAACTGACGGATCTGCGCCCGGCTCTGGACAGCCTGGCCTCATCGCTGAATCTTCCCGGCCTGAAAAATGAGCTGGAGCGGCTCCACGCCATGCAGGAAGCCCCCGGATTCTGGGACGATCCGGAGAAGAGCCAGATCATTGTGGTGAAGACCCGGCAGACGGAGACCCGCATTGAGCGGTATGAGAAGATGATGGCGACCTGGGACGACCTGATGACCATCTGTGAAATGGCCGCGGAGGAGGACGACGACTCCATGCTGGAGGAGTTGAAGGAGGGCTTTGCCACCCTCAGCGCCGATATGGAGACCTGCCGTCTGGAAACGCTGCTCACGGGTAAGTATGACAAGAACAATGCCCTGATGAGCTTCCAGGCCGGTGCCGGCGGCACCGAGGCCCAGGACTGGTGCCAGATGCTCTACCGGATGTACACCCGCTGGGCCGAGCGCAGCGGCTTTACCTACAAGATCATGGACTACCAGGAGGGCGACGAAGCCGGTCTGAAGTCCGCCACCATCATGGTTGAGGGCGAGAACGCCTACGGTTTCCTGAAGGGCGAAAACGGCGTCCACCGTCTGGTTCGGGTGTCTCCCTTTGATGCCAACGCCCGCCGTCAGACCTCTTTCTCCGCCATCGAAGTGATCCCGGAGATCGAAGATGAGTCCGAGGACTTTGAGATCAAGCCGGAAGACTACGAAATGCAGGTCTACCGTTCCTCCGGTGCCGGCGGCCAGAAGGTCAACAAGACCTCTTCCGCTGTTCGTTTGATCCACAAGTCCGGCATTGTTGTTTCCTGCCAGACCGAGCGGTCCCAGTTCCAGAACAAGGAAACCTGTCTGCGGATGCTCCGGTCCAAGCTGGTGGAGATCCGGGAGCGGGAGCACCTGGCCAATATTGCCGACATCAAGGGCGTCCAGCAGAAGATCGAATGGGGCAGCCAGATCCGCAACTATGTCTT
>CAZCRO010000083.1:0-7896 GCA_964501115.1 uncultured Oscillospiraceae bacterium | reverse complement strand
CGCTTGCGGATACGCAGGCTCTTGGGCGTGCATTCCAGCAGCTCGTCGTCTGCCAGGAATTCCAGGCACTGCTCCAGGGAGAAGACCCGGGGAGAGGTCAGCCGCAGGGCTTCGTCGGAACCGGCGGCACGCATATTGGTCAGCTGCTTCTTTTTGCATACGTTGACGGTCATATCCTCGTTCCGGCTGCAAATGCCCACAACCATGCCGGCATAAACAGGCGTACCGGCACCGATGAACAGTGTGCCACGCTCCTGGGCGTTGAACAGGCCGTAGGAGCTGGCATCGCCGGTTTCGAAGGAAATCAGGGAGCCAACCTGGCGGCGCTCAATTTCACCCTTCATGGGTGCGTAGGAATCCAGCACGGAGGACATAATACCTTCGCCACGGGTATCGGTCAGGAACTCGTTCCGGTAGCCGAACAGGCCACGGGAGGGAACCAGGAACTCCAGGCGGTAGCGGTTGCCCACGGGGGTCATGCCCAGCAGGTCACCCTTGCGCTTGCCCATCTTCTCAATGACGGCGCCCATGCTCTCCTCGGGAACATCGGCAACCATCCGCTCAATGGGCTCACAGAGCTTGCCGTCGATTTCCTTGGTGAGTACACGGGGGGTGGACACGGAGAATTCGTAGCCCTCCCGGCGCATGGTTTCCATCAGGATGGACAGGTGCATTTCGCCACGGCCGGCGACATTGAACGCATCGGTGCCCTGCTCGGTCACGTGCAGGGAAACATCCTTCAGCAGCTCTTTTTCCAGACGATCCCGCAGGTTCCGGGAGGTGACAAACTTGCCTTCCTTACCGGCGAAGGGGGAATCGTTTACGGCGAAGGTCATTTCAATGGTGGGGTCGGAGATCTTCACAAAGGGCAGGGGCTCTACATTGGCAGGATCGCACAGGGTACGGCCGATGGTGATGTCTGCCATACCGGAAAGGGCGACAATTTCACCGGCACCGGCCTGCTGAATGGGCGCTTTACCCAGACCGTCGAAGGCGTACAGGGCAACAACCTTGCCCTTGGTCTTGAGTTCCGGATCGTGGTAGTCGCAGATGGTCACTTCCTGGTTGACCTTAATGGTGCCACGCTCCACACGGCCGACAGCGATACGGCCGACATACTCATTGTAGTCGATGGAGGAGACCAGCAGCTGCAGCGGCGCGGTCTCGTCACCCTGGGGGGGATCGATATACTTGATGATGGTCTCAAACAGGGGCGTCAGGTCGGTGCCCACTTCGTCCGGGCCATAGGAGGCAGTGCCCTGGCGGCCGGAGCAGAAAACAGTGGGGGAGTTGAATTGCTCGTCGGTAGCGTCCAGCTCCAGCAGCAGCTCCAGAACTTCATCCATTACTTCGTGAATCCGGGCATCGGGCTTATCCACCTTGTTTACGGCGACAATGACCTTGTGGCCCAGCTCCAGTGCCTTCTGCAGCACGAAGCGGGTCTGGGGCATGGGGCCTTCCGCCGCGTCTACCAGCAGAATAACGCCGTTTACCATTTTCAGGATACGCTCCACTTCGCCGCCGAAGTCTGCGTGACCCGGGGTATCCACGATGTTGATCTTGTAATCTTTATAGTGTACAGAGGTGTTCTTTGCCAGAATGGTGATGCCGCGCTCCCGTTCCAGATCGCCGGAGTCCATAACCCGGTCAACGGTAGTCTGATTTTCACGATAAATGCCGCCCTGCTTCAGCATTTCGTCCACCAGGGTGGTTTTACCATGGTCAACGTGGGCGATGATGGCAATATTTCTGATTTTTTCCTGAGATGCCATAAAATTGCTCCTTCAAATTCTTCGAAATAGTATCAACTTCCAACTAAAAAATATACCACAACCGAAGATATATTGCAATCTTTTTCTGAATTATCCGCTACAAAAGTTCCAGGTATCCCAGCCACGTTTTCGTGCACATTGACCCGTTTCCCGGATAGACAATCCTGAACCGCCGGCAGGCTTAACTCTGAACGATACTTCTTCTGTTGCCGTTTGGATATAAAACAGTCCCCTTTGTGCAGTCTCGAATTTTGGCTGTTTCGAGTGTCTGCGCCAAGGGGACTATATCAAATGGCAGGTGCTTTTTGTGCTTATTTCAGGGTTTGGCTCTGGTTGAGTACCAGGGTGCTGTACAGAAACAAAACATCGGCGTTTTCAAAATCCAGAACCATGCCCAGGCGTTCTGTGGGGATATAGCGAATATCCACCAGGATGACTTCCCGGTAGCTTTCCAGGAAGTAGGGGGCAATGCTGCTGCCGAAGGAGTCCCGGAATACGATGAGCTTATCTTCGGTGGCGGCCTGGGGATTTTCCATGGAAATCAGGGAGAGGGAGCCGGAGAGGAAGAATTCGTAGGGGTCCTTTCCGGTCAGGGCATCGGGATTGTATATGCCGATGTCTTTTCCGTTTTCCAGATCCCGCACCCGGACGCTGTCCAGAAAGGGGAAGGAAATATAGTATAGAGGTTCCCCGGCCATGGGCATGGCGGACTGCCCGGCATATACGCCCAGGAAGCAGATGCCGCTGTCTGCGGCCTCCCGGCTTTGCGCACCCGGGTGCTCCATGCCCTGCAGCAGGGTCTGGGCAGTGGGGAGCAGAGCTTCCTGCCGCCAGTGGGTATCCGTGCGGTAGTAGCTTTCCAGGGTGAGGGTGGGGAAGATGTCAATATATTCAGCGAAAGGGGTTCCCTGTTTCAGAGTATCTATGAAGGCGGTGTAATCCATTTTGGGATTGTCCCGGAGGAAATAGCCCTTGTCCGGGATGACGCAGAGGTACGCCTTCTGGGAAGGCTGCAAGTAGCGGGAATGAATTTCCTGAAAGCGCTGGGCGGCATAGGTGGCGGAACTCAGGTTTTCCGGATATTCCAGCTGGGCATAGAATCCGTCTTCTTCATAGATGTTGTTGTTGTCCAGCCGCCCCAGAATTCTGGTGGAAAACAGAGCCTTGAGCTGGCGGAATGGTTCCCGCAGGGGAAACTGATCCTGACTGTAGCTTTCAAAATCCTTGGAAAAGATACCGGATTCCCAATTTTTCAGGGAGAAAGTCGGCATCTGTGCCAGCTTTCTCCGTTCGCTCAGGCTTTCGGCCCGGGGTGTGCGGAGCCAGGCACACAGGCACAGGCATACAAACAGGGCACACAGCAGGAGAAAGTATTTGTTTTTTGTTTTTTCCATAGACCCTCCTCAGAAGCGGAAATACAGGAAGGGGTTGTAAGACCCGTCTACCAGGAATGCGGTGCAGATCGCCAGCAGCAGGCACAGCCCCACCGGCAGCATCATAGCTGTAAGCCGGGGGAAGCATCTTTCCAGCCGGGACAGGGCAAGCTTTGGCAGGGGGGTGGCACCCAGACAGGCGATCAGAATCAGAAGCCAGTTGCTTTTAAGCAGATACACGGCCTGGGAAGAGGCCAGGGGCAGTCCGCCCAGACCCAGCATATCCCGGATGCACTGAGCCGCGCCGGAAAGGCTGGAGGCATCGAAAAGGACAAAGCTGAATATAGCGGCGATGAGCACATACCCGTGGCCGAGGAATCGGTGCCTGCGGAGAAAAGGAAGCAGAAATGCCTTTTCCGCCATGAGCAGCAGGGCAAAATAGCCGCCCCACAGGATGAAATTCCAGGCAGCGCCGTGCCAGAACCCGGTAAGCATCCAGACAATCAGAATGTTGCAGAACTGCCGGGCGGTTCCCTTCCGGTTGCCTCCCAGGGGGATATATACATAATCCCGGAACCAGGTGCCCAGGGACATATGCCAGCGCCGCCAGAATTCCGTAATGCTGGTGGAAATATAGGGATAGTTGAAGTTTTCCACAAACTGGAAGCCAAACATCCGCCCCAGGCCGATGGCCATATCGCTGTAGCCGGAGAAATCGAAGTAAATGTGCAGTGTGTAGCAGATGGCGTACAGCCAGGCAAACAGAACACTGGCATCCCCCGTGGTGCGCCAGGCGGCGCACACCTCCCCCAGCAGATTGGCCAGAAGAATCTTTTTGCCAAGACCGGCAAGAAAACGCTGGCTTCCCAGGCGCAGCTGTGTCAGACCATGGGAGCGGTGGCGCAGCTGCTGGGCAATGTCGCTGTAGCGGACGATGGGGCCGGCGATGAGCTGGGGGAAGAAGGTAACATAGCAGGCCAGGTCAATGGGATTCTTCTGGGCGGCCACATCTCCCCGGTAAACATCCACGGTGTAGCTCAGAATCTGGAAGGTGTAGAAGCTGATGCCCACAGGCAGCGCCAGATGGAGCAGCGGAAGATGGGTGCCGAAAAGCATATTGCAGTTGTCCAGGAAAAAGTCCGCGTATTTAAAGTAGACAAGAAAGCTCAGGCTGGACAGGACGGAGCATGTCAGCAGGAGCTTTTTGTGTTTCGGCATGGCCTCTATTGCCAGGCCGAAACCATAGCCCAGGGCAGTGGCCAGCAGCATCATAAAAAGATACCTTGGCTCTCCCCAGGCGTAGAACACCATGCTCCCAAGCAGCAAAACCGTATTTTTTCCCTGGCGTGGGGTCAGGTAGTACAGCAGCAGTACAATGGGGAGAAAGTAATATATAAAAGGAATGCTGGAAAAAATCATGGGAGGAAGGCTCCTTTTCTGCCGCCCCGGGCGGCGGATTGTGGCGGGGATGAAAAATACGGGGCTGTCTCATTTTGATTGTTTGAAATCAGGTTGAGACAGCTCCGTTGTTTTTAGCCCTCGGCGGGTGCTTCTACCAGAAGTGTGGCTCCAATGGCCAGGGCCGCGGTTTTGAAGTTCTGGATGTTGCCATCGTGGCCGTAGGCGGTGATTACAAAGTTGTCCAGCTCCATAACCAGCATGGTCTCCGGGAAGCCGCACATCCAACGGTTACCCTGCACCAGGGTCTTGTAGCTTTCAGCAAAGGCGGCGGTGTCGGTTCCTTCAGTCACGGCCATGGCGGCAGAGCAGAAGGTGTTCATGTTCATCATGTGCATCAGCGTGGCGGCATCGCCGGTCAGGTTGGCCATCAGAGCGTCGTCCACCAGAATCTGATAGCGGAAGGTATCGCCGTAGGCAGCGGCATCAAATGTGCCGGGGCCTTCCGTGGGGTGGGCTTCGTCGCCACCGGCCACAGCGAAACGCTGATCTTCCGGAACCTGTGCCCAAATGGCTTCCAGCACTTCCAGCGCACTGGCGTAGGCGGGGGCGGGCTGGGTGGTTTCGGTGGTAGTGGCGGTGGTGGTAGCATCGGTAGCGGTGCTGCCGCAGCCGGCGAAGAGCATTGCGCACAGGGCGGCGCAAAGGGCAAGGGAAATCAGTTTTTTCATCGTGGTTGTTCCTTTCAGTTTTGTGTAGATGGAATGGTTTCACAGAGAAGGGAAATTTCTCCGGTGTCCCGGTTCAGCCGGGCGGTCAGGCAGTAGCGATCCTTCCCGTCTGTCAGGGTGAGCCGGAAGGTATCTGCCTGGCTGGTTATCAGCAGCCAGGAAATCCGGCATGGTTTTTCCAGGGTCAGGCTGGTTTCTTCCGTGTCTCCGGCCATCAGGCGGCTGCCGGCATCGGCGGTCAGTGTGACCGGGTGGGCAGCCGGGGCAATCTCCAGGGGAATGACCCGGGTGACGCTTCTGGTCTGGACGGCGGAAAGGGTCACCGGCGAATGGAGGGCATCCGTTCCGGAAACGGTGAGTTTCAGCGGTGTCTGCCGGAAGAAAAACAGACCCAGCACCATCAGCACACCCGCGGCACAGGCCGCAACGGAGCGGGGGAAATAGCTGCGCCTGCGGTCGGGAAGCACGGCTTCCTCCACATAGCGCTCGTCCAGGTCGCAAAGCGCCTGGGCGATGGCAGCTTGCTTGTGCATAGTGTGTCTCCTTCCTATAGGGTTATTCCCTGGGAAATCAGGTGCTTGCGCAGCCGGTTCCGGCAGCGGTGGAGCCGGGATTTTACGCCTGCCTCGGTAAGATGCAGCCCCCTGGCGATGGTTTTCAGATCATGGCAGTAAAAGTAGCGGTTTACAAATATTTGCCTGTCCAGCTTTTGCTCCGTTGCCAGAAACGCATTGATCATCTGTGCCAGCTCCCGGGCGTACAGGCTTTCATCCGTTCCCCTGGGGTCCGGCAGGCATTGATCCAGCTCCTCCAGGGAGAGGGAGAAGGCATCTGCCCCCCGCTTCTGGGCGAAAGCCGCCTGGTGGCGGTTGATTGCCAGATTCCGGGTGATTTTTCCCAGGTATGCCCGGAATACCGGCGGCCTGGCCGGGGGAATGGCATGCCAAACCCGCAGCCAGAGATCATTCAGAATTTCATTGGTGTCTTCCTCGTTGCCCAGAATATTCCGGGCGATGGCGGCGCAGTAAGCACCATACTTATGCTGGCTTTCCTGTATGGCAGCTTCGTCCCGCCGGAAGAACAGGGACAGTATCTCGTGGTCGTTCATAAGCACCCTCATACATATATACCGGAATCATTTCCGGAGGTTGCAAAAATTAGTCGTTTTCAGAACAAAATTTTTTTCCGGTTTCGCTATGGATACCCACCCGGCAATGGGATACAATCAAGCAAAAACAAAGGAGAGACAAAAATGAAAAAAATATCTGCTTTTCTTGCGGTATGTTTGCTGATCGGAGGCGCCTTTTGGATGGGCGATACCCGCACCCGGGAAAAAACAAATGGGGCGGTGACAATGGATTATGGGCAGGAGTGCGTGCCGTACACGTTTCCTGTTGAGGAAAAAATTACAGGGAACTGAATCAAAACTCCATATCCAGATATTGTTTGGCATCTGCACAAATAGCATTCAGCCCTGTGCTATTTTTTAAGGTCAGGCACATGTAGTATGCTTGTGTGTAGTAGTGCCTGCTTTCTTCATCATTCCCCAGAAAGTGGGCAGATTCCGCAATAGCGCTGAGAATACCAGGTAATGAATTGTAAATGTGATATTTAAGGCAAAAATCATACCCTTCCTTGGCCAACTGATTGGCTTCGGAATAGGAGCCAACGCCGATTAGAGACTGTACACAATTGTGAATGACGAGATCCAGATTGGAAGAGGCGATTGTGTGTTTACAGTGATTATGAATGTAGGCATAAAGCTGCTTCCAAATATAAATCGCACTCACATCGTCCCCTTCACGGGTGAATGTACAGGCGATTTGATTGATAATTGCCATGTCATTTTCTGTATACAACCCATTGCCAATGGAGTGTATGGAAAAGTGAGGGTTTGTCATCTGGATGATTTCCATTAACTTTTGACGCTTTTCCCGGGGAGAAATGGGTTCTGATTCGGAACCTAACAGAAGCAGAGTTCTGGCAATAAGCTGTTTGGAAAAAATATCGTTGCCTGCGATGTTTTTTAGCTCGGCTATACGATCCAGATTTTGTTTGCGAAGTTCTGCTTTATCGTGCTGGTCAGCATTTAAGTAAAGCGTGTTTCCGGAAATGATTTCTCTGCGCAGTGTTTCAATTTCAATCTCGTTTTCTGTCAGATATGCAATGTATTTGTCAGTAGGAAGATCCAGCCGCTCCATTAGACTGGTAACAATTCGGTGGCTGGGTGCCTGGACTCCGTTTTCCAATCTGGAAATGGTTACATGGTCGCAGAGTCCCTCTGCCAGCTTTTCCTGAGACAGCTTCAATTCCTACCGGCGCTTGCGAATCACATCTCCGATGAAAAAAGATTCCATGATAAAAGTCCTACTTTACAAGTAAAGTATGTAAATAATTATACAAGTTTTGTGCAGAATTTTCAATGATAGATTTTGTGGACACACTAGCCATTCCTTATGGGTAGTTTTAGAATAAAAATCGACATAGAAAGGGGGGAGCGATATGTTTTCAAGACTGTTTTGCTTGAGTAAAGGCATGACTGCTGTACGGTCGGGATGCAATTGTTCATCTCAGCTGAAGAAGCTGAGCAAAAGTGGGCAGTATGCAGCAAAGAAAGCGGAA
>CAZCRO010000082.1:0-7977 GCA_964501115.1 uncultured Oscillospiraceae bacterium | reverse complement strand
ACCCGGGGGAGCTGGCGGCTTACGTCGGCACGAACTCCGAGTACGGGCCTTATGTTGAATTAGGCACGGGCAAGTATGCAGAGGGTGGCGGCCGTCCCACACCGTGGGTGTATCAGGATGCAAAGGGCAATTGGCACCGCACGGAGGGCAACAAAGCACAGCCCTTTATTAAACCCGCCGTGGCTGGCTATGCAAGCAAGTACCGGCAAATCATCAACGACGAATTGAAGAACGGCTAACAAAATCCGAAACGCCACTTAACGTATTTTTCGTTAGGTGGCGTTTTTTATGCCTATCTTGCACAATACGCAAAAAGTTTGCGTTTGAAGTCCCACGTTTTTTGCTATGGTGTAAGCAATAAATAGAAAAACGTGCGTTAAAAAGCCTAAAATCTATCGTACAATGAACATGGGAGATTAGACCCATGCGCCACTTAAGCGTTTCGAGTTTTCTTAAGGGCTTTTTCTTGCCCATTGGCGTTACCTCCTTCCCATGGTTATGAAGAACAAGGCGGGGAAGAAATCCGAAATTGACCCGCTTACAGCAATGCTATTGTGATTTGGGAGGGATAAAAATGGGAGGACGCGGAAGTTCTGGCGGCTGGTTCAGCAGCAATGCGTCTATGTGCTGGCTAACGGCATGCAGATGGACAGCAAGCGAAAGCTGCGTGCTGATAAGACCGTGATTTGAGATAATACGAAACAGTCTTTTTCCCCTCCGGAGACATATATATTGGAGAGGTGGTCAATGTGAAATGCTGGCACAGATTATTGGGCTGTTGTATTGTGATCGTTGCATTTACAGCTGCGGGGATTTACAGCGGAAAAATAGCAATGGATGTATTCCGGAAGGATGCTGTGGATTTCCGGCAGCATACCGTGGTTATAGACCCGGGGCATGGGGGAGAAGACGGAGGTGCTTCAACTTTGGATGGAAAAAAGGAAAGTGCCTATAATTTGGAGATTGCTGTAAGACTGAATGATGTTATGCAGCTTCTGGGATACCGAACACAAATGATCCGTTGTGAGGACACTGCCGTTTATACAAAAGGAGAAACTCTGGCGCAGAAAAAAGCGGATGATCTGAAGCAGCGGGTACTTATCGCGAATCAATCTGAAAATAATGTTTTGGTAAGTATTCATCAAAATCATTTCTCTCAACCACAATATCGTGGCGCACAGGTTTTTTATGCCAAAAATGAACAGAGCCAGCTTCTGGCACAGGCACTTCAACAAAGCCTTGTAACAGCGCTGAATCCGGAAAACAACCGGAAATGCAAGGCAGGGGAGAGTATCTATTTGCTGGAAAAGTGTAAAGTCTGTGGCGTTCTGGTAGAATGTGGTTTTTTATCCAACCAGGCAGAAGCAAGTCTACTGGAGAAACCGGACTATCAAAAGAAGTTGGCGTGTGTGATTGGCAGCTGTATTGCTTCGAATCTTTCTTGACCGTATTTGTATCTGCTGGTATAATAAACAAAGAAGTTTCGGAAGAGAGGAAAAAGCAATGGCAAAGACAAAGACTGTATTTTACTGCACCAACTGCGGAAATGAAAGTCCCAAATGGCAGGGAAGATGTACTGCCTGTGGCGCATGGAATACGATGGAGGAACACATCGAAAAGCCTGTTGCAGCTGGAAAAGCGAAATCCAGTCCGGTAGGCCAAAGCCGCAAGCCACAGCGTATCCAGGAAGTGGATACCGATGGCGAGATCCGTTTCTCTACGGGCATGGGGGAACTGGATCGGGTATTGGGCGGCGGTGCTGTAGCCGGGTCATTGGTACTGGTAGGCGGTGCTCCCGGAATTGGAAAATCCACACTTCTGCTTCAGATCTGTAACAGTCTGTGTGCAGGAAGAAGTGTTTTGTATGTTTCCGGAGAGGAAAGTGAACGCCAGCTGAAACTGCGGGCACAGCGCCTTGGGGTGGCACCGCAAGAGCTGTATATCCTGTCTGAAACCAGATTATCGGATGTTCTGGAATCTGTAGAGGAACTGTCTCCGGATATTTTGATTGTTGACTCTATTCAAACGCTGTACCGTGAAGAAAATGAATCCTCACCCGGCAGTGTGTCCCAGGTGAAGGATTGCACGATGGCCATGATGCAGTTGAGCAAATCACAGGGCATTACCGTATTCGTGGTGGGACATATCAACAAGGATGGAAACATTGCCGGTCCCAAAGTCCTGGAGCATATGGTGGACTGTGTTCTGTATTTTGAAGGAGACTCTAATTCTTCCTATCGGCTGCTGCGGGCAGCGAAGAATCGCTTTGGTTCGACCAATGAGATTGGCGTATTTGAAATGCTGGAAAGCGGATTGGAAGAGGTTCCCAATCCTTCCCAGATGCTGCTGGAAGGGCGGCCAGAAGGGGCAAGCGGAACATGCGTCGCCTGTGTTATGGAGGGAACCCGGCCAGTTCTTGCGGAAGTGCAGGCGCTTGTGGCTAAAACAATGTCCAATGTACCCAGGCGGGCAGCGGATGGCTTTGATTTTAACCGTACAATGCTGCTGCTTGCCGTGGCAGAGAAAAGGGCGGGCCTTCGTCTGGCATCATTTGATGCCTACATAAATGTGATTGGAGGACTTCGTCTGGATGAGCCAGGCGCTGACCTTCCGGTTGTGTTAGCCATCGCCTCATCCTACCGGGAGCAGCCAATTGCGGATGATTTGACAGCAATTGGAGAAGTTGGCCTGACGGGGGAGATACGGTCTGTATCACATATGAACCAGCGCCTGGGAGAGGTGGCAAGACTGGGATTTCGTAAGTGTATCATCCCAAAGGGTGGCGGAGAAAAGCTGGAGATTCCAAAAGGACTAACGGTTTATCGGGTTAGAAACCTGAGAGAAGCAATAGAAATCGCAATGTAATACCGGTCTGTGCAGCAAAGCGTCAAGTGGGATTGAAAAACAAAACCACTTGACGCTTTATTTGGTAAAACATCTGCTCCATCACAGTTCAGAAAAAAATCAAAGAACGAAGCCAATCAATACTCCGAATACAAAACCAATTCCGCCGGCAATCATCAGCAGAAATGGATTTGTCCGGTAACGAGTACGGATAACCTTTTTCACCTTTACAACAGGCTTTTCAACGACACGCTCTATGATTTTTTCTTCCGGAATCCGAACCACTTTCTCAATGGTTTTCTCCGGTATTCGATCTATATATACGGGCTTTTCTACGATTCGATCCACATAAACCGGCTTTTCTACCGTCTGATATACTACTACCGGCTCTTTGACAATTTTTTTAGAATGACTTCCCGTGGCAAGATATTCTACATCCGTATCCAGTGCATCAGCCAGCTGAATCAGCCGCAGGGGATCAGGCGTAGACAGATCATTTTCCCATTTGCTGACGGCTTGGCGGGATACACCCATTCGTTCTGCCAACTGTCCCTGGGAGAGGGAAGTGGCTGAACGGAGTTCTATGATGCGTTCTCCTAAAGACATTTTTAACCCCTATATTGTAAACTATCGGTTGCATTTCTGGATTATTTAAATTATTTTGAAAAATCAAGTTTGGACAGCGGATTTGCTTCGGCTGCGATTTTTAGCTCGGTATTTTCAATATGGGTATATATTTGCGTTGTGTTCAAATTCTCATGTCCCAGGACTTCCTGAACAGTTTTTACATCCACACCACCGGACAGCATCATTGTAGCCGCTGTATGGCGGAGTTTGTGGGCAGAAAACTGCGTGGAATCCAAACCGGCCTGCAACAAAGCCTTTTTTACAAGCCGGTGGACGGCGGAAACGCTGATCCGATTATGGTCTCTGGATCCGAAAAGCGCCCGATTATCCGTCAGTTCAATTTTATTGCGCTCCACCAGGTATTCATCAATTGCTTTTCTGCACGCAGTACCAAAGTAGACAAAGCGTTCCTTGTTGCCCTTACCGACCACACGGATCCGATCCTCGTAGACATCAGTCAGATTCAGACCAACCAACTCGCTTCGACGTATTCCGCAGTTGAGAAACAGCATCAAAATTGCGTAATCTCTTTTCTCATTTGCACCGGAAACAGCTTGCAAAAGGGCAGCAGATTCCTCCAGAGTCAAATACTTGGGAAGGCTTTTTCTCAATTTTGGATATTCCAAATCCGCCACAGGATTTTCGGTCAATTGTTTGGTTCGAACAGTAAGGTATTTGTAGAAGGATTTGATTGCAGAGAGCTTTCGCGCCCGGGAAGAGGGGCTGATTCCGCGTTCTGCATCTGTCCTGGGAATTCGATCATTGGCCAGATAGGAGAGAAAATCAAACACATCGGAACTGGTGATTCCGGCCAGGAAATCCAAATCTATAGAGCGAATATCAATGGTATCCAAATCAGTATCAACCGGCATTTCGGAACGCATAAGCTTCATAAACCGCAAAAACATCCGTAAGTCCAGATAGTATTCCCGAATGGTGAGCTGAGATTGACCTTTGATGTTTTCATGGTAGGTTAAGAAGTTCCGCAAGACCTGCGGACAGTCCTGATAGTATTGCATAAGAGATTGTCTCCTGAA
Organism: uncultured Oscillospiraceae bacterium; assembly: GCA_964501115.1. Classification (GTDB taxonomy): domain Bacteria; phylum Bacillota; class Clostridia; order Oscillospirales; family Oscillospiraceae; genus Faecousia. Next base: position 3,469 of record CAZCRO010000082.1, on the reverse strand, counting down.
TTTTGAAATTTAGAGTAGAGAGGAAGAAAATGACTGCGTGGTTCCTGAATTTCTTGTTATGAATCCTCACTATCCAACGCCACAAAATAAAAATTTTGTGGCGTTGGATAGTGCGTTTTAGCCAAGATCAATGCTTGTATCCGTTTTCCGGCGTCTTAGCACCTTGTTGAAGCCCGTGAAGCCGCTACCCGTTACAACATGCGCTGTATGAATCACATGTTGTATGAACGAAGTCCTTTGGGAAAAACTATACATACGAATTGCAGAATGCAGATCCGTTATAACGCAGGAAAATGTACCCGAACTCTTTGTTTATTACATGGTACGGCATAATTATTTTGTGACTTCCGGATACTTTGGCACCATTCAGTACCATGGGGCTCAAATGCTGGAAATAGCTATCATTTGTTCATTTTAAAATTGCAGAAATCCAAGAAAAGGACCTGCCCTCCCCTTTCCTGTGGAGGATTGAGATCTCTATTATTATATCATAAGGCTGCAAACATTTCTATGACTTTTTCCCCGTTTTATACTTTGCAGAAATACTTCTTTACATTACTCCTTTTTTTCGGTAAAATAGACAGGACAAACAGAACCCTAAACAGGAGGCTTTATATTATGGCGATTAAAAGAATCGGCGTTTTAACCAGTGGCGGTGATGCTCCTGGTATGAACCCTTGCGTTCGGGCGGTTGTCCGTACAGCACTGTACCATGGGCTGGAATGCTATGGTATTCGCAGAGGCTGGAATGGCCTGATCACCGGTGACATTATTAAGCTGGACGAGAAAAGCGTTGCACACACCATCAATCGTGGTGGCACAATCCTTTATACAGCGCGCAGCAAAGAGTTTATGACCGAAGAAGGCCAGAGAAAGGCTGTTTCCACATGTAAATTCCTGGGTCTGGACAGCATTATTGCCATCGGTGGAGATGGTACTTTCCGGGGCGCTATGGCACTGAGTAAATATGGTATCAATGTAATCGGTATTCCCGGTACGATTGACAACGACATCAGCTGCACAAACTACTGCATCGGCTTTGATACTGCCGCAAATACCGCCATCGAGTGCATCGATAAACTGCGCGACACGATGCAATCCCACGAGCGCTGCTCCGTCGTAGAGGTAATGGGCAGAAACGCCGGATACCTGGCTATGTACGTCGGCCTTGCTTGCGGCGCTACGGCGGTTCTGGTTCCGGAAGAACCCATCGACTTCGAAAAGGATGTAATTGAAAAAATACGGCAGGCAAGATTTAATGGATTTACCCATTATATGATTGTTGTGGCAGAGGGTGCCGGCAAGGCAACGGATATTGCCCGGCAAATCAAGGAAGCAATCGATTTGGATCCGCGTGTTACGGTTTTGGGTCATATCCAGCGTGGTGGTTCTCCCTCCGGCCGGGATCGTGTCAATGCCACCAAGATGGGTTACCTTGCGGTAGAACTGCTGCTGCAGGGGAAAACAAACCGAATTGTGTGTACCAACAATGGCAAATTCACCGATGTAGATATTAACGAAGGACTGGCCATGCACAAAAGTATGCAGGAGATGGAAGTGGATGTCCTGGCAGCCATGACCGGTATTTAAACCTCAATGAAACAGAAAGGGGCTGTTGCAAAATTCGATTTTTGCAGCAGCCCCCTTTTCATGCCTTTGGGTGGCATTTTTGATATACACTTTTGATCTTTTGATTGATCATGTGAGCATACAGCTGTGTAGAAGAAATATCGCTGTGCCCCATCAGTTCCTGCAGGGAACCAAGATCTGCACCGTTTTCCAGAAGGTGAACCGCAAAGCTGTGACGCAGCGTATGAGGAGTAATTTCTTTCTCAATACCCGCTTTTGCCTGATAGTGCTTCAATATCTTCCAGAAGCCCTGGCGGCTCATCCGGGTACCGCCGATGTTTACAAACAGGGCCCGCTCGGAAATATCTGAAATCATCGTGGAGCGGACATCTGTCATATATACCGACAGCGCTTTTTGCGCAGCAGGATACAGCGGAATTGCTCTGGATTTTTTGTTGCTGTGGCATTTAATAATGCTTAATTCCAGACTGACATCTTCTACATTCAGACTGATCAGCTCTGTTACCCGCATGCCTGTGGCATACATAACTTCCAGCATAGCTTTATCCCGGTAGCCTTTCGGATCTACGCAGGCAGGCTGCGCCAAAAGAAGCTCCACTTCCTTGCCTGTGAGGATCTGCGGAAGCTTCTTTTCGCCCCGCTGTACGTGAATGTCTGCCGGAACGGGAGATGTATCCATCCATCCGCTGGCAACTGCGTAAGAATAAAAATTCTTCAGGCTGGCAAGAGAACGGGAAGCTGTAGCACCGGATTTCCCCTGACTCTGCAAATAGGCCAAGTATTCGCGGATATTCACTTGTGTGGCAACCAGCAAATCGGAATTACCACCCTCCAGCATCCATTCGGAAAATTGCCGAATATCACGCATATACGACGAGATGGTATTCTCCGATGCTTGCTTAACTTTTACGAGATAGTTCTCGTAGGCTTGAATAATGTCCAGCATGTACCGAAATACCCTACCTTATAAAATTTAGGGGAGTTTATAAAGAAATCCCCTCTATCAGAAATGCCAAATTCGGCATAACCAAACGATAGCTTAAATATCCCGCTGTTATCACAACAGACAGAGAAAGCATCAGTATCCATAGATTGCCATTCGGAGGATTAGACAAAAGCCGAAGCCACTGAAAATAAAGAAGCGGAAGCGACGGCAACCCTGTGAACAAAATAAGAAAGATAATCGGCCAACCTATACCACCAAACACGCTCTGCAAAAGCCCGTATACAATCCCCAGCCGAATCCCCCGACAAAATGCGGCCAGAGGAAGCACACACCGGGAAAAACAGGAGACCAGCAGCCAGGATGCAGTCCAAGGCACACATTGGATAGCAACAAAAAGAAATGGGTTTGTACAGAAAAGCGCCTCTGCCGAAAAAACAGGTGACAACCGGGATGATTGGGACAGTCCAAGAAAAATTCCGCCAATCCAAAAAGAATCCAAGAATATCAGCAAGAGCTTTCCTGGAATAACCCGCTCTACAGAAAGCACTGTCATAAGCACCTCCGGAAGAAGCATCGGATAGAAAAAAGGCGGATGGCTCTACTGTGTTTTGATACAGACATACTATACTCCGTTTTTTGCAAAAATTCAAGTATTATTAGCCAAAATAGATTTTTTTGTAGATTCTTACAATTTTTATGTCAATTTAATTATGTAAACAAAACGAATAATCGAACATACGTTTTTACCAAAATGTTATTTTTTGAAAAATAGTTATCAAAAAAGCTGGATTTTGTGCTTAAACGTCTCGCTGCAAAAATACTTGCATTTTTTCTGCTTGGGTAAATTTAAATTACCCAAGCAGAACTTTTGTGCATTTTAACGATTTTGCATTCTGATTTTTCTTGTTTTTTTCCGCCTTTCCGGACGGACAG
>CAZCRO010000081.1:0-8060 GCA_964501115.1 uncultured Oscillospiraceae bacterium | reverse complement strand
CCCCCCCTCCCGGGTCTGGTGCAGAGTGTGCATGATTTCACGGCCGTGGTCGGAGTGCGTTGCAGCGCCGCCGGCGGTGAAGATCAGGTAGTTACGGGCAACGATGCCGTGGACATCGCAGCCACAGATGCCGCGGGGTGCCTTGGGGGTAATACGGCAGGGGCCCATGGAGCAGATACGGCAGCAGGTGCCGCTTTCGCCAAAGCCGCAGTGAGGGGTCTGGTTCTTAACACGCTGTTGCCAGGTGTCAGCGCCAACCTTCTTTGCAGTTTCCAGCAGAGAATTGGTGGCAGCTTCCATCTCCTCGACGGTTGTAGTAAATGCCCAATCCTTCAAAGTGATTTCCTCCTAATTAAGTTATTCTTCACGAACTGATACAAAAGGTATATTGCCAAACCATACTGTATCGATAATATTCTACCAATATAGAAGCAGAATGTCAATCGGCTATTTTGCCACATTTTTACCTCTTTTTCCTATCCCCCCTGGGGGGATTTTTGTTATTTCTAACGGTTTTCCCACCTATGCAGGTTTTTCTCCCGAATTCCGGGGGAATTTTGCCACTTTCAGAGGAAAAGGCACCTTCTCCTCCCCTTTAAAAAAATTTTTCTTTCCGGATTTCACGGCTGCCCCCGGAAAATCCGTTTTCCCGGCCTGCGTTCCCTTTCCAATGGTATCCCGCCGCCAAATTCCGCCGGGCGCCGGGTCGGATGCGACGGAAGGGAAAAAGTTTTTGGAATATTGTTGAATAAAAGCACAATACATGCTATTCTATAAGGGCAAGACGCACAAACACGGCACGTCCTTGCAAACATTCCCATTTTCTATTGTAAAGGAGGATGCCTTTTTTGAAAAAGACCACCCTAGTAATCATGGCTGCCGGAATTGGAAGCCGGTACGGCGGCGGCATCAAGCAGCTGGCCAGCGTAGACCCCAGCGGTCACATTATTATGGATTACTCCATTCACGACGCGATTTGCGCCGGATTCAATAAAATCCTCTTCATCATCCGCCGGGACATTGAAAAAGACTTCCGGGAAATCATCGGCAACCGGATCGAGGCGGTTTGCCGTGCCCACGGTGTGGAGGTTGGCTACTGCTTCCAGTCCCTGGAGGACATCCCCGGAACGCTCCCCCAAGGCCGCACCAAGCCCTGGGGCACCGGCCAGGCGGTTCTGGCCGCCAAGTCGATGATCGACTCCCCCTTCGCCGTGATCAACGCCGATGACTATTACGGCAAGAGCATCTACACCTCCATCCACGACTACCTCTGTGCGGATCACGGGGACAGCGAGTTCTGTATGGCAGGGTTTGTTCTGAAAAACACCCTTTCCGACAACGGTGGTGTCACCCGGGGTATCTGCCAGGTGGAAAACGGATTTTTGACCAACGTCACGGAAACCCACAACATTCTGCCCACCCCCACCGGTGCCCGGGCAGATGACACGGTTCTGGATCCGGACAGCTTCGTTTCCATGAACATGTGGGGGCTCACTCCGGATTTTCTCCACACTCTGGAAACAAATTTTGAAATATTCTTCCGGGAAGATGTGCCGCAAAATCCCCTGAAAGCGGAATATCTGCTGCCCATCCTCATCGGCCATCTCCTGCAAAAGAACGAAATTTCCGTCCAGGTTCTCCCCACCCAGGACAAGTGGTTTGGGGTCACTTACGCCGCGGACAAGCTCGCCGTAACGGAAAGCTTCCGGGCCCTGATCGATGCCGGTGTATACCGGGAAGACCTCTACAGCGACCTGTAACCCTTCCCGCGACCCTTTCCGACAATTCTTTTGATTTTATATTCGCAAAAGGCTGCTCCAATCCGGGAGCAGCCTTTTTTCGGAATTTTTTGGTTTTTCCGGATTTTTCTATTTACATTTTCCTTTTCCTTGTGTTATACTGAAGTTTATATTTTGTAACAAGAAAGGGAAGTGAAGGTTCACATGAAACGAAAACTGACAATAAGGGAGATCGTGGCTGTAGCCAGCTTGCTGTTTGGCCTGTTTTTTGGTGCGGGCAACCTGATCTTCCCCGTGCATATGGGACAGATGGCCGGTGCCAACAGCGCGGCGGCCATTGCGGGCTTTGTGCTTACCGGTGTCGGCCTGCCTCTATTGGGTGTTGCGGCAATGGGGCTTTCCCGCAGTGAAAGCCTGCTGCAAATGGCCAGCTCCGTCGGTAAGGGATACGGCATGTTTTTCACATGCCTGCTGTATCTGACCATCGGCCCGTTTTTCGCCATTCCCCGCTGCGCCAGCACCTCGTTCACCGTGGGTGTGGCACCCATGGTGCCGGAAAGCCAGCAAACCCTGTGGCTGCTGATTTTCTCCACCGTCTTTTTCGGGCTGGTTCTGTATTTCTCCCTGCGCCCCAGCGGCATTCTCACCTGGGTGGGCAGAATCATAAACCCGGTATTTCTGGTATTCCTCTTCGTTTTGATCATCGCCTCCTTCGCCCGTCCTCTGGCTCAGGTTTCCCAGGTGATTCCGGAAGGTGACTACGCTACCCAGCCCTTCTTCATGGGCTTTCTGGAAGGGTACAACACCATGGATACCCTGGCCGGTCTGGCCTTCGGCATCACCATCGTGCAGGTGGTACGGGAGCTGGGCATCTCCAGACCAGAGGATCTGGCCGCAAATACCTGCCGTGCCGGTATTTTGAGCAGCCTGCTCATGGCCGTGATTTACGCGCTGATTACCATTATAGGCACCCAGAGCCGTGGACTTTTCGCCACCAGCGAAAACGGCAGCATTGCACTGACCCAAATTGCCGGGCATTACTTCGGTTCCTTCGGCCAGCTGATTCTGGCCGCCACCGTCACCCTGGCCTGCCTGAAAACCTCCATCGGCCTTGTCACCAGCTGTGCCGAAACCTTCTCCCTGCTCTTCCCCAGGATTTCCTACCGGGTATGGACGGTGCTGTTCAGCCTGTTCCCCCTGGTGGTTTCCAACCTGGGATTGACGCTGATTATCAACTGGTCTCTGCCGGTGCTCATGTTCCTGTATCCCCTGGCCATCACCCTGATTCTTCTGACACTGTTCGGGAAGTGGTTCCATAACGACCGGCGGGTTTATGTCAGCGTTACCGTGTGTGCGCTGGCCGCCGCCGTGATTGACCTGCTGGCGGCGCTTCCGGAAAGTGCCCAGGCGTTTTTGAATCTGGCTCCCCTCCTCAGCTGGGTGGAGGCCAACGTTCCACTGTTCCATCTGGGACTTGGCTGGGTACTGCCCGCCGCCTTCGGCCTGGCCGCAGGACTCCTCTGGTGCAGGGTCAAAAAATAAACACACCTAAAAATCCCCGGGAACCGTCGTTTCCGGGGACTTTTTTATATTTTTTCTGAGATTTTTACGCCCACATGCCTGTTTCCCGGATTATTTCCTTCCGTTTCCAAAGGGATGGCGGCAGCCATAGAAAAATACCCATACAGGGGCCAGCAGCACCGCATATCCCACCAGCAGGAACCGGGTTTGTCCCGGAAGCGCCAGACCCCAACCCAGCACTCCGGCAAACAGCAGCCCAATGCCCATAACGATGGCAATACACCGATTGTATTTCTTTCCGGAAGGCAGAGGCAGCCCATCGAGTTTCCGCCAAAGATACTTCATGTTCATACAGCTCCTTTTTACCGCAACATACACCCAGAAAGTAAAGCCTGAAAGAGGCTTCTTGTAAAAGCCGTGTAAAACCGCCAAATTTTACACAGTTTTTACACAACATCCCCCGTGTTTTTTACTTAGACCGGGTATGCTGTGGTGGAATACAGAAAAGGAACGGAAAGGAACATTCTATGGATATTTTTGGTATACTCAATCTGGTTGGCGGCCTGGCGCTGTTTCTTTACGGCATGTCTGCCATGGGCGATTCCCTGGTCATGCTCTCCGGCGGCCACCTGGAAAAAATTCTGGAAAAGCTGACCCAGAAGCGCATCATGGCGGTGCTGCTGGGTCTGCTGGTCACCGCGGTGATCCAGTCCTCCTCCGCCACAACCGTCATGGTTGTCGGCTTTGTCAACTCCGGCATTATGAACCTGGGACAGGCCGTTGGCATTATCATGGGCGCCAACATCGGCACCACCGTTACCAGCTGGCTTCTTTCCCTGGTTGGCGTGGAGGGCAGCAGCCTGTTTCTGAAGCTGCTCAAGCCCAGCTCCTTCAGCCCCATCCTGGCTGCCGTTGGCGTTATTTTGACCATGACTGCCGGCTCCGGGGAGAAGCGCAAAAACATCGGCGGCATTCTCACCGGCTTTGCCATTTTGATGTTCGGCATGGAGACCATGAGCGACGCGGTAGCACCCCTGGCGGAAAATGAAGCGTTCACCGGCATGCTTACCGCATTCTCCAATCCCATTCTGGGTATGTTGGCCGGTGCCGTACTCACCGCCGTTATTCAGTCCTCCTCCGCCTCCGTGGGCATCCTGCAGGCGCTGTGCATGACCGGCGCCGTCTCCTTTGGCACTGCCATTCCCATCATTATGGGTCAGAACATTGGCACCTGCGTCACCGCTCTGCTGTCCTCCATCGGCGGCAGCCGCAATGCCCGCCGGGCATCGCTGATCCATCTTTATTTTAATTTGATTGGCACTTTTCTCTTTACTGTGGTATTCTATACCTGCAACGCGTTTTACCCCTTCGCATTTCTTTCCAGCCCTGCCGGTGCGGCGGACATTGCCGTGATTCACAGCCTGTTTAACGTTGCTGCCACCGTGGTGCTCTTCCCCTTCGCAAACCTGCTGGTGAAGCTGGCCACCTGGAGCATCCCGGAGCGTCCCCAGGAGGAGTCCGGCTCCTCCCTGCCGGAGGCTTTGCAGGCGCTGGACGAGCGCTTCCTGGAGCGCCCCGGCTTTGCCCTGAGCCTTTGCAAAGATGCCGTGGACACCATGGCAGACCTTTCCCGGAACGCTTTCCAGCAGGCCATGGAGCTTCTGGATAACTACAGTCCGGAGGGCATGCTGGCCGTCGCCCGCATGGAGCAGGAGGCAGACAGCTACGAAGACGTGCTGGGCACCTACCTCGTCAAGCTCGCTTCCCGGGATCTGGGCAAGAGTGAATCCAGAATGCTTACCATTTTGCTCCACTGCATCAACGATTTCGAACGCATTTCCGACCATGCCATCAATCTTGCGGAATCCGCCAAAGAGCTTTCCGCCTCCGGACTCACCCTGTCCCCGGACAGCAGGAAGGAGCTGGATGTGTTTGGCAGAGCCGTGAGTGACATTCTGGATCTCACCGTCAGCGTGTTCGCTGCGGACGATACCCAGCGTGCCCGGAAGGTAGAGCCTCTGGAAGAGGTGATCGACGGTCTGAGCCTGGAAATGCGCCAGAAGCACATTATGCGCCTGCGCCGGGGTGCCTGCTCCCTGGAGGCCGGTCTGATTCTGGAAGACATCCTCACCGGCTACGAGCGGGTATCGGATCACTGCTCCAACGTTGCCGTGTGCCTGATCGAAGTCCACGCAGACGAATTTGAAACCCATGCTTACCTGGACACCACCGCCAAGGCCGACAGCTGGTTCCGCCAGGAATACGACCGGGTAAAGCAGAACTACCCCCTGCCCTGACAGACAAAGGAGAACGTAACCATGTCCCTGATCTACATTGTGGAAGATGACCCCAGCATTCAGGAAATAGAGACCATCGCACTGAAAAACAGCAACTACACCGTAAGCGCCTTCTCCCGTGGAAAAGAATTCTACGCCGCCATTGAAAAGGAGCTGCCGGATCTGGTGCTGCTGGATGTGATGCTCCCGGACGAAAGCGGCTACGACATTGTGCGCCGCCTGCGGTCGCAGCCCGCCACCCGGAAGCTGCCCATCATCCTGGTCACGGCCAAAACCTCGGAAATGGACATGGTAAAGGGACTGGACAACGGTGCGGATGACTACATCCGCAAGCCCTTCTCCATTATGGAGCTGCTCAGCCGGGTACGGGCTCTGCTGCGCCGGGTCGCCCCGGAGGGGGACAAGCTCCTGTGCGTCGGAGACATCCGGCTGGATCACGCCCGGCACCAGGTCACCGTCCAGGGTGTCCCCGTGGAACTGACCTATAAGGAATACCGGCTGCTGCGCTACCTGATGACCAATGCGGGCATGGTACTCAGCCGGGAGGCCATCATGCACTTTGTATGGGACACGGATTTTGAAGGTGAGACCCGTACCGTAGACATGCATATCAAAACCCTGCGGCAGAAGCTCGGCCCTTGCGGGCGGCAAATCGGAACCGTGCGCAATGTGGGCTATGTGCTGCAGGCAACCACGGAGGCCACGGAATGAAACAGAAAATCAACCGCAGCCTGGTTCTGGTTGCCCTGGTGGCCATGCTGCTGGCTACTTTGGGCATCACCTGGGTATACTATGACCTGTACCAGCAGCAGGTACGCCGGGATTTGCAGGTGGCGGGAGAGATGCTGAGCGTCACGGGCAGCTCAGATTCCCTGCCCTCCCTGCCCGCCGAGACACTGCGGGTCACCTGGATCTCCCCAGACGGAAGCGTGCTTTACGACAACGATGCCGATTCCCAGACCCTGGCCAACCATGGCGACCGGCCGGAGGTTCAGTCGGCACTGACCCGGGGCACCGGCGAAAGCACACGAAGATCGGACACGCTGAACCTGAATACCTTCTACTATGCCAAACGCCTGCCTGACGGGACGGTGCTGCGTCTGGCCGTGGAGGCCAGGAGCATGCCCAGCGTCTTTCTGGCGGCGGGACCCATTGTGCTGCTGCTGGCCGTGGTGATCGTTGGTATCTGCATCCTGCTCAGCCACCTGCTGACACAGCAGCTCATTGCCCCCATCGAGGCAATGGCCGAGCACCTGGATGATGCCGGTGGGCAGCCTGCCTATCCGGAGCTGTACCCCTTCGCCAAAAAGATCCGCACCCAGCATGAAAAAATCCTCTCCGCCGCGAAAAGCCGCCAGGATTTTACCGCCAATGTCTCCCATGAGCTGAAAACCCCCCTGACCGCCATCTCCGGCTATGCCGAGCTTCTGGAGAATCAAATGGTTCCCCAGGCCGATCAGCCCAGACTGGCGGGAGAGATCCGGGAGAATGCCCACAGATTGCTCAGCCTGATCAACGACATTCTTCGCCTGTCCGAGCTGGATGAGACCGGTTCCCCCAGCCAGAGCCAGCATATTGAGCTGCTGAACCTGTGCCGGGAGGTCTGCCGCAATATGCAGCTCCAGGCAGATGCCAGGCAGATCCGGCTGAAATGCTTCGGCCGGGAATGCATCGTCACCGGAGACCGGGAGCAGATCAAAGAGCTGGTGGAAAACCTGGTGCAAAACGCCATCCGCTACAACCGGGAAGGCGGCTTTGTCCAGGTGACCGTGAAATCCTCCGGCGGAAAAGCCGTGCTCAGCGTGGAGGACAACGGCATCGGCATCCCGGCAGACAGCCTGGATCGGGTATTTGAGCGGTTTTACCGGGTGGACAAAAGCCGCTCCCGGCAAACCGGCGGCACCGGGCTGGGGCTGGCCATTGTCAAGCACATTGCCCAGATCCACAGTGCCGAACTGAATCTGGACAGCACCCTGGGGGAAGGCACCAAAGTGACCGTGAGTTTCTGATCGTTTCCCGTTTTTTTTAAAAATTCGAACAGAATCCGGATTCTGCACAAAAAATATTTTGTAAATTTTTCGGCTTTTGACAGAAATTACAGTTTACAACTTTCTTTTCTTATAGTATAATGAATCCGTACGGTATTATCGAATCCGTACTGACAGAATAAGATACTGCGATGCAGTAATTTTGAAAATGGAGGAAATTCCCATGTCTGTTAAAGTTGCTATCAATGGTTTTGGCCGTATCGGCCGTCTGGCTTTCCGTCAGATGTTCGGTGCTGAGGGCTTCGAGGTTGTTGCCATCAACGACCTGACCTCCCCCAAGATGCTGGCTCACCTGCTGAAGTATGACTCCACTCAGGGCGCTTACGCTGCTCCCTTCGGAACTCACACTGTCGAAGCCGGTGAAGACAACATCGTTGTGGACGGCAAGAAGATCACCATCTACGCTAAGGCCAACGCTGCCGAGCTGCCCTGGGGCGAGCTGGGTGTGGACGTTG
>CAZCRO010000080.1:6136-8685 GCA_964501115.1 uncultured Oscillospiraceae bacterium | reverse complement strand
GTGGCAGCGGTGCAGGCATTGATCGATGCTCTGCCCACGGTGGATACCGTCACGGAAGATGATTACGATGCCGTGCAGGAAGCTTACGATGCTTATGAGGCTCTGACGGAGGACGAAAAGGCTCTGGTTCAGGGGGCAGAGGTTTTCGAAACGCTATTTGGGTGGTTTAATGAGCAGGTGACGGCGCTGGAAGTGGCGGACAGTGGTGACTGTGGCGATAATCTAACTTGGACATTGGATGAAGAGGGAACACTGACTATTTCAGGAACTGGTGCCATGCAGGATTATATTAACTATAACTATAATCCTGCCTCTTGGAAAAATGCTACTTCTGTTGTGATTAAAAAAGGTGTCACCAGCATTGGCACTTCCGCATTCTCTGGCTGTAGTAAAATAACGAGCATTGTTATTCCGCAAAGCGTTACGAGCATTGGTTATTCTGCCTTTGAGAACTGCAGCAGTCTGGCAAGTATCACCATTCCGGAGGGTGTCACTAGCCTGGGTACCAATTCTACGTTTAAAAACTGTAGCAGTCTGACAGGCATCACCATTCCGGCGGGAGTTACCACCATAGGCCGATATACGTTTTATGGTTGCAGTAATCTTACTAGGCTTACAATTCCCGAGAGCATTACCAGTATTGGCGATTATGCGTTCCTATATTGTAGTGCGTTGAGTGAATTTGTGGTCGCAGAAGATAATCCTTCCTATAGTTCTTTGGATGGGAGTTTGTACAATAAACGAAAAACGTTCCTGATACAAGTGCCGGCCAATCTTACTGGATCTATGGATATCCCTGATGGTGTTACCTGCATTGGTGCTTATGCGTTCGATAATTGTTATAAGCTAACCGATATTACAATTCCGCAGAGTGTAACGAGCATTGGTGATTATGCGTTTTACAACTGTGATGGGCTAACCAGCATAGTTGTTCCCGGAAGTGTTACTAGCATTGGACGGTACGCATTCAATGATTGCAGTAAACTGACAGATGTTGCCCTCTCTGAAGGCCTTACAAGCATTGGCAGTTATGCGTTTCTGGATTGCACAAGTTTGAGAAGTGTTGTAATTCCTAAAGGAATCAGCAGAATTCCGTCATATGCATTCGAGGGATGTAGTAGCCTGACCAGTGTTACTATCCCAGAGGGTGTTACCAGCATTGGCACATATGCATTTCTAAATTGTGGAAGCTTGGCTGAAATCGTTATCCCAGAGGGTGTTAGCAGCGTTGATAGTAATACGTTCCAGGGCTGCAGTAGTTTGAATGCTGTCACCATTCCGGAGAGTGTTACCACTATTGGAGATTATGCCTTTTGGATGTGCACGAGTTTAAACAACGTTACCATTCCTGATAGTATTACCACGATTGAAGAAAGCGCATTTAGTACTTGTAGATCGCTAACTAGCATTACTATTCCCGAAAACGTTACCTACCTTGGGGGGTCTGCATTTGCGCGTTGCAGTAGCTTGACAGAAGCCATTATCTTTGGGGGAATTACCAAAATTCCCGATACGCTATTTTCTGAATGTAGCGAACTAAGAAACGTCACTATCCCCAAAAGTGTTACTACCAGAATTGGCTGGGGGGCATTCCGAGAGTGTAAAAAACTTACGAATGTTTACTATTTTGGAACGCAGGAACAGTGGGATGCCCTGATCATTGAATCTGCAAACACCTATCTAGAAAATGCTACTATCCATGTTTATTCTAGTATTGTTACAGCTCCCACCTGCACGGAGCAGGGCTACACCACCCACACCTGCACCGTCTGTGGTGACACCTTTACGGATTCCTATGTAGATGCCACTGGACACGCCGAAGCAATTGACAAGGCAATTGACCCCACCTGCACGGAAACCGGCCTTACAGAGGGCAAACATTGCTCTGCCTGCGGCAAAGTGTTTACTGCCCAGATTATTATTCCCGCTACCGGCCACACGGAAGTGACCGACGAGGCAGCAGCCCCCACCTGTACCGAAACCGGCCTGACGGAAGGCAAGCACTGCTCCGTCTGCAACGATGTTCTGGTTGCACAGGAGGTCATTCCTGCAAGCCACAGCTATGAATCCACTGTCACTGATCCAACCTGCACCGAGCAGGGGTACACCACCCATATTTGCTCTGCCTGTGGTAACAGCTATGTGGATACCTATGTAGATGCCACTGGTCACACCGAAGCAGTTGACAAGGCAGTAGCTCCCAATTGTACGGAAACCGGTCTGACAGAGGGCAAGCACTGCTCTGTCTGTAACGAAGTTCTGGTTGCCCAGGAAATCATTCCTGCAAGCCACAGCTATGAATCCACCGTCACGACTCCCACCTGCACCGATCGGGGCTACACTACCCATACCTGCGCTGCCTGTGGGGACACCTATATAGATTTCTATGTGGCTGCCGCCGGCCATACGGAAGTCAGCGACGAGGCAGTAGCTGCCACCTGTACCGAAACTGGACTGACAGAGGGCAAGCACTGCTCCGTCTGCAACAAAGTATTGGTTGCCCAGAATACCGTTCCTGCCACCGGCCACAGTTATGAAGCTGTTGTTAC
>CAZCRO010000080.1:0-6036 GCA_964501115.1 uncultured Oscillospiraceae bacterium | reverse complement strand
GGGACAGTTATGTGGATTCCTATGTGGATGCCAACGGCCATACGGAGGTCACCGATAAGGCAGTAGCTCCCACCTGCACGGAAACAGGCTTAACAGAGGGCAAACACTGTTCCGTCTGTAACGAAGTCCTGGTTGCCCAGAATACCGTTCCTGCCACCGGCCACAGTTATGAAGCTGTTGTTACCGATCCCACCTGTACAGAACAGGGCTACACCACCCATACTTGCACCGTCTGTGGGGACAGTTATGTGGATTCCTATGTGGATGCCAACGGCCATACGGAGGTCACCGACAAGGCTGTAGCTCCCACCTGCACGGAAACCGGCCTAACGGAGGGCAAGCACTGCTCCGTCTGCAATGAAGTTCTGGTTGCCCAGGAGACTGTTCCTGCCAATGGCCACAACTATGAAGATGTGCTCACCAATCCTATCTGTACGGAGCAGGGCTATACCACCCACACCTGTACAGTCTGCGGTGACAGCTATGTGGATTCCTATGTAGATGCCCTGGGGCATGATGTGACACTGGTGGAAGCGGTGGAGCCCACCCATTTTGAGCAGGGCAACTATGCGTACTATCAGTGTGAACGCTGCGAAATGTTGTTCGCCGATGCGGATGCCACCCAGGAAACCACGTTGGAGGAGCAGCAGATCCCCAAGCTGGAGTCCGTTGCCAGCGGTGCCTGCGGCAAGAATCTGAGGTGGGTTCTCACCGATGAAGGCACCCTGATCATCTCCGGCACCGGGAATATGGAGAATTATTCCTATTACAGCGGGGCTCCCTGGTATCCCTACCGCAGTAAAATCGCCGCCGTGGTGGTGGAATCGGGCGTCACCAGCATCGGAAACTATGCATTTGAGGAGTGCAGCAGCCTGACTGGCGTTACCATTCCGGCCAGTGTTGCTGTTATTGGAAGCTATGCGTTCCGGTATTGCAGCAATTTGACAAATATCACCTTTGCCCACCGGGCGGCGGACGCACTGACTATTGGCGCGAGGGCATTTTACCTGTACTCCTACTCCTATGGCAATATGCAATATTGTCCTACCCTGATACAGGTCCCCAGCGCCAAGCGGGTGCCTGCGGCGATTACTCAGTATGACTGGAAAAGCAGCTACCGCATGGTCAGGTATCATGGAACCATGGTACTGCCGGTGCAGTCTTTGTCCCTCCAGGCAGAGGTCCTGAAGGCCGAGGTAGGAACTGCCGTGCCGGTTCAGCTCACGGTTGATCCTGCGGACACTACCAGTGATATTCTCTGGTCTGTCATTCCCGGCACCGGTACGGCTACGGTTACCCAGGACGGTGTTGTCTCCGGTGTGACGGCAGGTACCGTCACTGTTCGGGCAACTTCCGGAGAGGATGAGACAATCTTCGCCGAGCTTTCGCTGACCATCCTGCATCCCACCGGTGGAGCTCCCACAGCCATAACCGTTACCACCGGCGGCTCTTACGAAAATGAGGTAGAAGTGGGGCAGACCATTCCCATGCTGGCGACCTTTACACCGGCCAACACCTCCAGTCGTACCCTGAAGTGGGAAGTGGAGAATGGCACCGGTAGCGCCACCATCGATGCAAACGGCAACCTCACCGGTCTGACTCCGGGCAAAGTTACCGTATGGGTGGAAGGCGCCAATGAGGTGACCGGCAGCTGCAGCGTAGATGTAGTCCGCTATGCCGAGCAGGTGGAGATTCTTCTGAACGGAAAGGCAGAGCGTTCTTTGGGTGTAGGCGAAAAGCGATACATCTCCGCCGTACTGAGTCCTAAGAACACGACGGCCCAGACGGTTACCTGGAGCGTGGTCAGCGGGACCGGTTCCGTTGAACTGAAAAGTGAAAATCGTTATTACAACGACACTGAGACAGAATACACCTGGATCACCGGTAAAAAGGCGGGTACCGTGACCCTGCTGGCCATTGCCAATGACAGCAAGGCAGTTCAGGCAAAGCTGGAGCTGGAGGTAACGGATACCATACGCTCCTATCCTGTCACCGGCGGCAATATCTATTACAATACAGAAACCGGCTATATTACCGACTGCGATTCCCAAGTTACAGCTGCAATGATCCCGGCGAGGATTGATGGTACGACCATCGTTGGCATCGGGGCAGACGCGTTTGCAAACACTGAGTACGTCTATGCTGAAAACAGCACGTTGTCTACGGTCTCGGTTCCAGCAACGGTGCAGGAGATCGGCAGTCGTGCATTCTACAACTGCAAGGTGTTGACTTCTGTGCGTTTTACCGGAACCAGTCAGCTGACCACCATTGGCGAATACGCATTTTGTGGATGCAGTTCGCTGGCCAATCTGACGATCCCTTCCAGAGTATCCCAGGTTGGCAGCAAAGCCTTCGACGAACTGAGTGGCCTGAAAAACCTGACACTCCCTGGTGAATTGGATACGACCAGCTGGTACATTGGCTATCATACGCTGGAATCCATCACTTATACGGGCAGCCATGTTCGCAGCGGTATCTTCTGCAGTGCCCAGAAATTGATTCTGTCCGACAGTATTATGTCCGTGGGTGAGCGCGCCTTCTGCTTCAGCGATGCCAGCCGGGTGGATATTGGCACCAATGTGAGCAGTATTGGCGATTATGCGTTCGATACCTGCTATAATCTGACCGATGTCTACTATGGCGATACCCAGAAGCAGTGGAACAAAATCAAAATCGGACGGTATAATGACTCCCTTCGCAATGCCAGCATCCACTATTCCACCGGGGACACCAATTGCTACGCAAAGGGAACCTGCGGAGAAAGTCTGATCTGGTATTTGGATGTGTCCGGTGTTCTGACTATTTCTGGTACGGGAAGCATGAATCGCTACACAAGCGCTAAAATCATTCCCTGGTATTCCCATCGAAGCCACATCCAGAGTGTGGTTCTTTCGGAGGGCATTACCGGTATCAGCGATAACGCATTCAGCGATTGCAGTAACCTGACCAACATTACCATTTCCGGAACCGTCACCAGCATCGGCGCTGCGGCTTGCTCCGGTTGCAGCAGCTTGACGCAGCTGCACTACGAGGGAAATATGGCAAGCTGGGCGAAGGTTACCGTTGGGGCGAACAATGATGACCTTTGGAAAGTGAACCTGTCCTGCGTTGATGACGATGGCAATGCATACACGATAGCCCAGAGTGGCACTTGCGGCGATGGGCTGGTATGGATGCTGGGGAGCAACGGAGAACTGCTCCTGTCCGGCACCGGGGACATGGCAAGCTATGCTTCCGGAAGCACACCCTGGTACGAATACAGGAACAGCATTACCTCCGTCCTGGTGGCGGAGGGCGTAACGGGCATAGGAAATTACGCGTTTCATAATTGCGCAAACCTGACCAGGGTTGAAATTCCCGGAACGGTAACCCAAATTGGTGAAAATGTTTTCCTTGGCTGCAAAAAAATAATACGGATCGCTGTCGCGGTTGGAAATACCTGTTACTGCAGCAGGGGAAATTGCCTGATTGAGATGCAGAGCAAAACGCTGCTGTTTGCCTATGCCAACGCTGTAATCCCAGATGACGGCAGTGTTGCCAGAATCGGGGAATATGCATTCTGCCAGCGCAATGACCTGACCAGCATTCGCATTCCGAAGAGTGTAACCAGCATCAGCGCTTCTGCGTTCTCCGGATGTACCAGTCTGACCAGCATTACGGTGGCAAGTGGAAATCCTGCTTACCAAAGCAAGGGTAACTGTCTAATCGAGACGGAGAGCAAGACCCTACTGCTGGGCTTCACTACCAGCGTGATCCCTGGGGATGGCACCGTCACCAGGATCGGCAATTCCGCATTCTCCGGTTGCAGTGATTTGAAGAGTATCAATATCCCCGGGACGATTACCGAAATCGGCGAGTATGCTTTCCAGAATTGCAAAAAGCTGAAAGATGTATACTTTGGGGATTCCATTACAAACTGGCTGCGGATCTCTGTTGAAAGCGGGAATAGCAACCTGACTGCGGCTACGCTCCATTGCGTGGGTTCTGATGGAACCAGCCATACATACAATTTCGGAGCCTGCGGCAGCAAGCTGAACTGGGCTTTGGATGAAAGCGGTATCCTCACCATATCCGGTACCGGAGATATGGATAGCTATAACTATGTTACACCTTGGTATTCGCATAGAACTGCAATTAAAACGGCAGTTCTGGAAGATGGCATTACCAGCATTGGCGATTATGCCTTCTATGAATGTAGCAGTCTGACCAGTATCACAATTCCGGAAAGCGTTACCAGCATCGGCTATTCTGCATTCCGCAATTGCAGCAGCCTGACCAGCATTACAATCCCAGATGGTGTTACCTATATCGGTAGTGCTGCGTTCTCTGGCTGTAGCAGTCTGACCAGTATCACAATTCCGGATGGTGTTACGGCTATTGAATGGTATACATTCTCTGGCTGTAGCAGCTTAACCAGCATTACGATTCCGGATAGTGTTACGGCTATTGAGTGGTATGCATTCCATGGCTGTAGTGCCTTGACCAGCATCACCATTCCGGAGGGAGTTACCAGCATTGGCGATTCTGCATTCGGTGATTGCAGTAGCTTGACCAGTATTACGATTCCGGAAAAAGTTCGTAGTATTGACCGCTATACGTTCTCTGGCTGCAGCGGTCTGACCAGCATCACCATTCCGGAGGGAGTTACCAGCATTGGCGATTCTGCATTCCGTGATTGCAGTAGCTTGACCAGTATCACGATGCTGGGAAAAGTTAGCAGCATTGGCAATTATGCATTCTATGGCTGCAGCAGCCTGGCCGATGTTTCCTACGGAGGTTCCAAATTCCAGTGGGATCAGATCACGATGGGGGCAGGAAATGAAGCACTGACGGGTGTGCAGCTCCATACGCTGCCTGATGCTGCGGAGATCACCATCGATCAGGGTGACAGCCTGATGGTGGATATGTGGAATTATGAACCCCTGAGCCTGACCGCAACGGTCACCCCGGCAGAGGCCTATCAGGGTGCGACGTGGAGCAGCAGTGATGAAACCGTGTTGAAAGTGGACAAAAATGGTGTACTTAAGCCCCTGAAATCGGGTACCGCCGAGATTTGTGCGACTGCTGCTGATGGCAGCGGTGTTACCGACACGTTGACGGTAACAGTGTACTATGTGGATACTGCCAACGAGCTCACTGCAACTGTGGATGTGCCGGAGATCGGCCTACAGCCGGGGCAGAAAGCCCAAATCACCGTCCAGGGCAATACCGTTCTGCCTGCGGAAGCGTTCTACTACACCATCCCCGATAAGCAGCAGGAAATCGCAACGGTAGACTACTTTAGGGGCGTGATCACCGGCCGTGAGAAGACGGGAACCGTTACGGTTACTGCGGCTATCCGCAACGACCCCCTGAACCGGAAAGTTACGGTTCAGGTGAAGGTTATCCCTCTCCGGGCCATGGGACTGACACTGACACCTGTTTATTACGCAACGGTGGATTCTCACTACGGCGAGCCTCAGGTCATTCTGAATGCAAAGAATGTAGATACAAAAACCTATTCCTTCCCTGTTAATGTACAGGCGTTGAAGCATGATGGCCGGTACTACACGCCCGATGTCACCTGGGTCAGCAGCAATACTTCCATTGCCACCGTCAAAACGGATGAGTACGGTTATACCACTGTTACTGTCAAGAAGGGTGCCAGCGGCGAATGTTTCATCACCGCCACCGTCAAGGATCAGGGCAAGGTTTCCGCGAACCTGTGGATCGCCGTCCGGGATTATCAGCCCCGGCTGGAAAGCAGCAGCCTTTCCATGAACCTGTACCAGAGTTCCAGCGTGGATGTGGCACTGCTGGAAAGCTATGACAACGCCATTACCGGCGTTTCTGTGGATGGCGGCTTCGGTGCCAAATGGGAAGATGGCATTTTGACCATCACCGCTCCGGAGGACGCTACCAAGGGCACTTACACCCAGACCCTGACGGTGACCTGTGCCAACGGCGAAACCTATCCCTATACTTTGAAGATCAAGGTCACAGAGACCGCTCCCACCGTCACCGTCAAGCAGAGCGGGAAATATAACCTGTTCTACA
>CAZCRO010000079.1:0-8907 GCA_964501115.1 uncultured Oscillospiraceae bacterium | reverse complement strand
TCGACGAGCTGCTGCGGCTCATTGACAACGCCACCGCCAATTTCCCCGCCGCCGGGTGTGAGATCTTCCCCAACGGGGTCAAGATTTTGGTGGTTTCCCCCATCCATCTCTACCCAGACATTGCCGCACTGCGGCCGGAATCCAGCATTGTGGACAAATATGAGGAATCCACCAAATTTGCCAAATATTTTCAGGCCATCGCCCAGGCTCACAATGCTTATTTCCTGGATGCCTCCCTGTATGCCAAACCCTCCATCAAGGATTGCGTCCACATGGAGCCAGAATCTCATAAGGCACTGGGTATCGCCATTGCCAAAAAGATCCAGCAGATTTTCGAGGAAGAGGAAGCATAAGGAAAACCATTGTCTGCTACGGCGCCTCCGGCACGCGTATTGAGCTTGCCGCGGAGGGTATAGACGAGGAAGACGCCATCTGTGCCCTGGCCGCACTGGTGGAAAGCCATTTTGAATAACCAGGTAACCATCCGTACATCCGGGGGTTGGGGCACAGCGGAAGCTTTGTCCCAACCCCTTCGTTTTCCCCGGGAGGAGGAAGCTTTTGAAGGGGCATCCAAGGCCTGGGGGCTTTTCATCTCCCCCAAAAACATCCAAAATAAATAAAATTTGGACTAGAAATGCAGGCTGGTGTGTGCTATACTGATAATGTGCTATACCATGTAGCATCGATTGTAGACTGAAGCGATTTGCTGCTGCCACCTCTGCCCCCGGCAGAGAAAAAGCAAAGGCGCATAAAGTTTATGAAATCTGTAAGGAAGGTGAGCAATTGGAAAACTATACCAAGTATAAGTTGAAAGCCGAGGACGAGCTGGCTGCCACACTTGCCGGTGTGGACAACCTGTTTGTCATTGCTTGCAACAAGTGTTTCAAAGAATTTGAAACCACCCAGGAACCAGATTGCGAAGCGTTTGTCAACTTTGCCACGGCACAGGGGAAAAAGGTTCTGGGCACTGCCCAGCTGAATTTCCTGTGTAACAAGACCCACACAGCCAAAGCGCTGGAGACCATGATCCCCGAGGGAACCGAGAACATCGTGGTGATCTCCTGCGGCCTGGGCATCCAGACCGTTGCGGATCTCACCAAGCTGCCTGTTTTCGCAGCCAGCAACTCCCTGAACTACACCGGCCACCACGGCATGGCGCTGACCAAGAAGGCCTGCGATGCCTGCGCTCAGTGCTACCTGAACATCACCGGCGGTATCTGCCCCATTGTAGACTGCTCCAAGAGCCTGCTCAATGGCCAGTGCGGCGGTGCCAAGAACGGCAAGTGCGAGGTTGACCCCAATAAGGATTGCGCCTGGCAGAAAATTCAGGAGCGTCTGGAGAAGCAGGGTCGTCTGGACGAGCTGAAAGCTCAGTCCGTACAGCTGCGGGACTACTCCAAGGTCAACTTCAAAGTCATCAACGAATATGTCAAGACCATCCGGGAGAGCCGCTTTGCCGGTTACTACGGTGGTATTCACCCCATCGAGGGCAAGGAGCCTACCGAGCACAAGCCTCTGGTGCGTTTCCCCGAGCCCAAGACTGTGGTTATCCCCATGTCCATGCACCTGGGCGCTCCCGCCAACGTATGCGTTGCGGTGGGTGACCATGTAAACGTGGGTCAGAAGGTGGGCGAGGCTGCCGGATTCATCTCCGCTCCCGTTCATTCCAGCGTCAGCGGTACCGTTGTCGCCATTGAAGACCGTCCCCACGCCACCCGTGGCACGTGCCAGGCCGTTGTCATCGAGTCCGATGGCAAGGACACTCTGGATCCCTCCATCCAGCCCGCCAAGCCTCTGGAGGAGCTGACCCCCGCCGAGATCATTGAGATCGTAAAGAATGCCGGTATCGTCGGCATGGGCGGCGCAGGCTTCCCCACCTACGTAAAGCTGAATCCCGGCAAGCCCATCGACGCGGTGCTGGTGAATGCCTGCGAATGCGAGCCTATGCTCACCGCCGACCACCGGGTTCTGCTGGAGTTTGCCGACAGCATCATCCTGGGTCTGAAGGCCTGCATGAAGGCTGTCTCCACCAACCGTGGCGTCATCGTCATCGAGGACAACAAGCCCGATGCCATTGCCCTGCTGCAGGAGAAGGTTGCTTCCGAAGAAGGTCTGGAAGTTTGCGTTGCCAAGACCAAGTACCCCCAGGGCGGCGAAAAGATGCTCATCAAGCGGGTTCTGGGCCGTATGGTTCCCAGCGGCAAGCTGCCTGCTGATGTAGGCGCCGTTGTGTGCAATGTCAGCACCACCAAGGCCATTGCCGACGCCATCACCACCGGCATGCCTCTGATCGAGCGTGTTACCACCGTCACCGGCCCCTACATCCCCAACCCCGGCAACTTCATCGTCAAGCTGGGTACCAGCGCGGCTGCCCTGGTAGAAGCCTGCGGCGGCGTGCAGGGTGAGGACGTGACCATCAAGGCCGGCGGCCCCATGATGGGCTTTGTGCAGTCCACTCTGGACACCCCCATTATGAAGGGCTCCAACGGCATCATCGCCGTGGATACAGACCATACCGAAACCGTAGAGTGCATCAAGTGCGGCCGCTGCGTGGACGTGTGCCCCATGTCTCTGGAGCCTCTGATGTTCGCCAAGTACGCTTCCGATCCCGTGAAGCTGAAGGAACTGAACATCCTGGACTGCATGCAGTGCCGTTGCTGCGAGAATATTTGCTCTTCCAAGATTCCGCTTGTTACCATGATCAAGGCCGGTATCGGGGCAGTAAGGGGGATGAAGTAATATGTTGATTACCGAAATGAAGGCAAAGGAAACTTTGCAGGGTCTGATTTCCGGCAAGGTATTTGTGATCAACTGCCACGGCTGCCGGGAGATCCACTTCCCCCTGGAAGAGGCCACCGCATTCCAGAAGGAGCTGTGCGACAGCGGCTGCGTCACCGGTATCATGACCACCGACTACATCTGCAACCCCGAGAACCTGGAAGTTCGCCTGGAGAAGCACCTGGCTGCCATTGAAGCCGCAGACATGATCCTGGTGTTCAGCTGCGGTGTCGGTGTGCAGACCATTGCCCAGCGCTTTGCGGACAAGAAGGTTTGCGCCGCTTGCGATACCTATCCCCTGCCCGGTTTCCAGGGCGTTACCCCCCTGGAGCACGACTGCAAGCAGTGCGGCGAATGCTACCTGAACATTACCGGCGGCATCTGCCCCATCACTGCCTGCTCCAAGAGCCTGGTCAACGGCCAGTGCGGCGGCGCCAAGAACGGCCGCTGCGAGGTTGACCCGGATATGGAATGCGGCTGGGAGCGGATCATCCGCCGTCTGACCCAGGTAGGGCGTCTGGATGCCCTGAAGTGCCCTGTCCAGGTGCGCAACTA
Organism: uncultured Oscillospiraceae bacterium; assembly: GCA_964501115.1. Lineage (GTDB taxonomy): Bacteria > Bacillota > Clostridia > Oscillospirales > Oscillospiraceae > Faecousia. The sequence continues at coordinate 5,574 of CAZCRO010000079.1, read as the reverse complement.
CGCCACCGACGACGAGCTGAAGAAGTAAGTCCTTTGAAATAATATTGAATTTAGGAGTAATGGATAATGAGAATTACCGAACTGTTTGATAACGGTGAGTTTGTCGTTACTGCGGAAGTTGGCCCTCCCAAAGGCATCAGCGCCGACCACATGGTAGAAGAGGCAAAGACTTACCTCAGCGGCATTACCGCCGTGAATGTTACCGATAACCAGTCTTCCGTTATGCGTATGGGCAGCCTGCCCGCCTGCGTGGCTCTGAAGAATGCCGGCCTGACCCCCATTCTGCAGCTGACCTGCCGTGACCGGAACCGCATTGCCCTGCAGTCTGAGCTGCTGGGTGCCGCTATGCTGGGCATTGACAACATCCTGTGCCTGACCGGCGACCACACCAAGATGGGCGACCATCCCGGTGCCAAGCCCGTATTCGACCTGGACTCTGTCTCCCTGCTGCACGCCGCTTCCCAGCTGGAAAAGGGTGTTGACCTGTCCGGCAACGCTCTGGTCGGCGAAGCCCCCAAGTTCGCCAAGGGCGCTGTTGTGTCTCCCTGCTCCGACAGCGTAGACGCTCAGCTGGCCAAGATGGAGCGCAAGGTCATGGCCGGTGCGGAATACTTCCAGACCCAGGCCGTATTTGACTCCGAGAAGTTTATCGAGTTCATGGAGAAGGCCAAGCAGTTCGGCAAGCCCGTTCAGCTGGGTGTTATCATCCCCAAGGGCGCGGGTATGGCCAAGTTTATGAACAAGAACGTGGCCGGCGTCCATGTGCCTCAGAGCATGATCGACGAGCTGGCCGCCGACAAGGAGCGGGCCAAGGCCGGTATCACCGGCGTGGAGATCGCCGCCCGGATCATCAAGGAATGCCGTCCCTACTGCCAGGGTGTTCACATCATGGCTCTGGGCTGGGAAGCCAAGGTTCCCGAGCTGCTGAAGCTGGCCGGCATCTGATCCGACCAGGCACTACCCCAAATCCGCAAAGGGGGCTGTCTCACCAGAGGCAGCCCCTTTTCGGGCAGTTCTTTGCGGTCACTTTCGCCACCACTTCCCCCAAAAAGGCGCAGCGCTGAGCCTGGCACGCCTGGGGGTTGACTTCCATTGGACTGCATGGTAAAATATCCATTGGTTAGATATAGCTAACCAATATGCATACAGGAGATGAAATTATGGGAAACTGGATTATCATCGCTGTGATCGTTCTCATTCTGGCATTGGGCTTCGGCTCTACCCGGAAGCATTTTCAGGGAGAAGGCGGCTGTTGCGGCGGTGGGGGCGGATACAAGCCCAGAAAGAAAAAGCTGAAAAAAGTTACTGCCACCAAGGTATTCCACGTAGAGGGCATGCACTGCCGGCATTGCAGCGACCGGGTCACAGAGGTAGTCAACGACATTGCCCATGTCGCCGCTACCGTAGATCTGAAAGCAGGAACCCTCACCGTATCTTATGAAGAGCCGGTGGAGGATGCCGTGATCTTCCAGCGCATCCGCCGTGCCGGATACACGGTTTCGGAAGAAAATCAATAACCCTTTCCACAGCGCAGGCTGCAGAAAAGGGGCATCAAAAAATAAAATCCCCGCCTCCATTTCGGAAGCGGGGACAATACTTGTATCAGTCAGTGACGTAGGGCAGCAGGGCGATCTGGCGGGCACGCTTGATAGCGGTGGTCAGGTCACGCTGGTGAGCTGCGCAGGTACCGGTGGTACGGCGGGGCAGGATCTTGCCGCGCTCGGACAGGTAACGGCGGAGCTTTGCAGTGTCCTTGTAATCGATGCTGGTCATCTTATCCACGCAGAATGCGCAAACCTTCTTGCGCTTCCGGGGACGCATACGCTGTTCGTTAGCCATGGGATTTCCCTCCTTGTAAGTTTTGATCAAAAAGTTCGTTAGAAGGGCAGCTGAGCGTCATCATCCTCCAGCATCGCAAAATCGGATGCAGGAGCGCTGGCGGGGGCAGAATAGCCACCGTAGCTGGGTGCGGGAGCAGGAGCATTGTAGCCGCCGGCATTGTAAGAATTACCGCCGTTGGAGCCGTAACCACTATTGCCGTAGCTGTTTCCACCGTAGGCGTTGCCGCCGTAGTTGGAATTGCCGCTGTCGGAATCCCGCTTGCTGTCGCCGAAGTAGACATTGTCTGCCACGACTTCCGCAGTTCTGCGCTTGTTGCCGTCCTTGTCAGTCCAGCTGCGGATCTGCAGCCGGCCGGAAACCACGATCATGCGACCTTTGGTGAAATACTTGGAGACAAACTCGCCGGTCTGACGCCAAGCCACACAGTCGATGAAATCGGTTTCCCGTTCGCCGCCGTCTCTGCCGCCGAAATCACGGTCAACAGCCACGGAAAAGCTGGCAACGGCAATGCCGCTGCCGGTACGGCGAAGCTCAGGGTCACGGGTCAGACGACCCATGATGACGATGTGGTTGAGCATATTACTCCTCCACTGCAGTGGTCAGGCAACGCATAACGCCTTCGGTGATCTTCATCACACGCTCCAGCTCTGCGGGGAACTCGGGCTTGGTCTCGTAGTTCATCAGAACGTAGTAGCCCTCGGTCAGGTCATTGATTTCGTAAGCCAGCCGACGCTTGCCCCACTCGTCAATGTTCAGCAGAGTACCCTCCGCCTCCACCATTGCCTTGAACTTTTCCACAAGTGCTGCGATGCTCTCCTCGCCCAGGGTGGGGTTGATGATGTAGAGCACCTCATACTTACCGGTGATCTTAGCCATGTTGTTTGCACCTCCTTTTGGACTTTTGGCCCCCAGGCTCCCTGGGAGCAAGGATCGTCTGTACTCACAGACCGTAATATTTTATAGGATAAAGTTGGAATTGTCAAGCATTTTTCCGAAAATATTTTAAAAAACCTTTTATTCCGTACAATATGTGCACATGCCAAAAACATCTGTCCGGGATGCTTCTTTCCCAGCGTTGCAATGGCAACAGACAGTAAGGACGCTTTATTGTATAATGGCAGAGTCAACAAAAAACCATTGGAGAGAAGGTCATTTCTTATGAAAAAAATCACTGCCCTTGTTTGCCTGCTGGCGCTGCTGTGCGCCCTGGTTGGCTGCGGCAATGCCGCCGCACCGGAAACTACCGCTGCCCCGGAAACCACCCAGGCACCTGCCACCCAACCGGAAACCACCGTTCCGACCCAGCCCCAGGCCGTCCCCACCCGTTTGGGTGCCATGACCGGCCCCACCGGCATCGGCATGGTGGGTGTATTTGACAAGGCTGACCAGAACCCCGATACAGGCTACAGCTATACCATCAAAGGTGCCGCCGACGAGCTGACCCCGTTGCTGCTGCAGGGAGAGCTGGACATCGTCTCTGTCCCTGCCAATCTGGCCTCCGTGCTGTATAACAAGACCGAGGGCGGTGTGCATGCGCTGGCCGTAACCGTGCTGGGTGTTCTGTATCTGGCAGAGTATGGCACAGATGACATAACCGGTATTGCCGACTTGAAGGGCAAGACCATATACGCCACCGGCAAGGGCTCAACTCCGGAATACTTCCTGCGCTATGTGCTGAGCCAAAACGGTTTGGATCCGGACACGGATGTAACGCTGGACTTTAAGAGTGAGCCTGCCGAAGTCGTCGCCACCCTGAATGCCGCCGGCAGCGGCATCGCCATGCTGCCTCAGCCCTATGTCACGGCTGCCGCCGGACAGCTGGGAGAAGACTTCCGGGTGAAACTCTCCGTATCTGAGGAGTGGGAAAAGGTTAGCTCCGGCAGTCTGTGTACCACCGCCTGCATTCTGGTGCGTACCCAGTTTGCACAGGGGCATCCACAGGCCGTAGAGCAATTCCTGGCGGACTTCTCCGAAAGCGCTGCCTGGGTCAACGAAAATGTGGAAGCCGCCGCAGAGCTATGCGGCAAGTATAACATCATCAAGGCGCAGGTAGCCACCAAGGCCATCCCCAAGTGCAACATCGTATGCATCACCGGTGCGGAAATGAAGGCCGCCCTCTCCGGCTGTCTGGAAGTTCTGCACAGCCAGAATCCCGCTGCCGTAGGCGGCAGCCTCCCCGGGGACGACTTCTACTATGGCGCATAACCGGTTCCACAAACTCACCTCGCTGCTGTCTGCTCTGCTGGCCCTTTGCGTCTGGCAGGGGGCAGCAGCGCTGCTGCATAACCGGCTGCTGCTGGTTGGCCCCCTGGAGGTTGCCCGGAGGCTGGTCGTCCTGCTGGGCGATGCAGGCAGCTGGCAGGCCATCGCCTTCACTTTCAGCCGTATCAGCCTGGGATTTTTGCTGGCCTTTGTCACAGCCCTGGTGCTTGCCTCTTTGAGCGCTGCCTTTGTGCCCATAGAGATTCTGCTGCGCCCTTATATTCTGGCCGCCCAAACCATTCCCGTGGCCTCCTTCATCGTCATCGCCCTGCTGTGGCTTTCCGGCAAAAGGCTGAGCGTGTTCATCTCTTTCCTGATGGTTCTGCCGGTGCTGTACAACAGCGCCCTGCAGGGGCTGAAAGGGGCAGACCCTCAGCTGCGGGAAATGGCCCGGGTGTTTCGCATCCCGCTGCACCGGTGCATTCCCGGCATCTATCTGCCCGCCCTGGCCCCCGGGCTGCTGGCCTCCTGCAAAACCGCCCTGGGCATGTGCTGGAAATCCGGCGTGGCTGCGGAGGTCATTGCCGTCACCTCCCATTCCATCGGCGGCATGCTGTACGATGCCAAGGTCTATCTGGAAATTGCGGATCTTTTCGCCTGGACGGCCATCATTGTCGCCGTAAGCCTGTGCTTTGAAAAGCTGTTTTTATGCCTGTTACAGCTAATTTTCCGCTGGATTGAAAGGAGGGCATAGGCATGGATTTGGCCCTTACGAATGTGTCCAAACGCTACGGGGAGAACACCGTTCTTTCCCACTTTTCCTGCACCTTCCGCAAAGGAGGGCACTATGCCATTATGGCCCCCTCCGGCCGGGGGAAAACCACCCTTCTGCGGCTGATCCTGGGGCTGGAAACGCCGGACAGTGGCTCCATCACCGGCGTACCAAAAAAAATCTCTGCCGTGTTCCAGGAAAACCGGCTTTTTCCCAACCTGACACTGGGAGGGAATTTGCGCATGGCTCTGGGCAGAGCCGTTTCCGACAGGAAGATTCTTTCCCTTCTGGCAGAGCTGGGACTGGAAGGATGGGAAAATACGCCGGTCTTCCAGCTTTCCGGCGGCATGGCCAGGCGGGTCGCCCTGGCCAGAGGAATTCTGGCAGATCCGGAGCTGTTGGTACTGGATGAACCTTTCACCGGTCTGGACAGTGAAACCGCCGACCGTTGCGCTGCCGCCCTGATTTCCCACTGCCCGGATGCCACCATCGTACTGGTAACCCACCAGGAAGCCGACGCCCAGCGTATTTTTGCCGAGCAAATCCTGCTGCCCCAAAAGCAGTAGGCAGGCCACCCCCATCTCCCGGTCTGTCAAAGAAGGGGCTGTTGCAAAATTCGATTTTTGCAGCAGCCCTTTTGCCGGTTCACGAGGTCTCATTGGTAGCCCAAATCGTTGACATAATTGCAAATTTTTTACATTTTGGTATAGCAAAGCTGACCGAGACATATTTCCCGGTCTTCCTGTGGATAACATTTT
>CAZCRO010000078.1:0-9074 GCA_964501115.1 uncultured Oscillospiraceae bacterium | reverse complement strand
AAACATGCAAGACAAGTCTTTGATGTTCTACATGATCCGCTCGGAGCTGGAGGATGCCGTTGGCGCAGAAAACGTCTCCACAAAGGAGATTGAGCGTGCCGTATATTCCGTTGACTACTTTTGGCTGAGCCGGAAGTGGCAGGACGCTGGTGAGCAGGGACCCATGCCCGATATTATTGTACGTCCCGGCACCACCGAGGAAGTTTCCAAGGTTATGAAGATTGCCAACTATTACAAGATCCCCGTTACTACCTGGGGCGGTGGTTCCGGAAGCCAGGGCGGCGCTCTGCCCGTGGCCGGTGGCATTCTGCTGGATATTAAGCGTCTGGATAAGTGCATCGAGATCAATACCGAGGCTGGCTATGTCACCTGCGAAACCGGTATGATTTTCGCTACTCTGGAAGATCTGGTCAACGAGAAGGGCTATTCCATTATGCATCTGCCCTCCTGCATGACCTGCTGCACCGTTGGCGGCGCTCTGGCCCACAACGGCATTGGCATCCTGTCCACCAAGTATGGCAAGATGGACGATATGTGCCTGTCCCTGGAAGTTGTGCTTCCCAATGGTGACATCATCAATACTCTGCCTGTGCCCAAGCACTCTTCCGGCCCCAACCTGATTCCTGTGTTCGTGGGTTCCGAAGGCACTCTGGGTATCATGACCAAGGCGAAGTTCAAGATCGTCAAGCAGCCTGAGACCCGGATCCACCATGCATTCCTGTTCTCCGACATTCATGTTGGCTACCAGGCTTGCCGTGAGATCGTTCAGGCAGTCAAGCCCTCCATCGTCCGTCTGTTTGACGAGGCAGAAACCGTTTCCATCATCAAGAAGATCATCGGTTTCGAAAAGCGCGGTTCCTTCCTGAACCTGACTCTGGAAGGCTACAAGAAGATCGTGGATGCCGAGCTGGAAATCGTTCTGGACATTGCCAAGAAGTATGGCGCTGAAGATCTGGGCACCGAGTATGGTGAGAAGTGGTTTGAGAATCGTATCACCTTCTTCTATCCGGATCACATCATGGATCTGCCTCAGATGTTCGGTACTCTGGATACCGTTGCCACCCACGACAACATTGAGAAGATCTACCGGGCAATGAAGGCTGCCGTGGAGGAAAACTTCAAGCAGTATAATGTTCGCTTCATTTCCCACAGCTCTCACTGGTATGATTGGGGTGCAATGAACTACTCCCGCTTCATTATCGACAATCCTCCCAAGGATCCTGAAGAGGCTCTGCGGGTACATAACCAGATTTGGAACTGCGGCGTCCGCGCGGCTCTGGCCAACGGTGGCGTTCTGAATGACCACCATGGTGTGGGTCTGAAGCTGTCCCGTCTGGTGAAGGAGCAGTATGGCCCTGCAATGCAGGTGCTCCAGGCCCTGAAGAAGGAACTGGATCCCAATGGTATCATGAACCCCTACAAGATGGGTCTGTAAGAAAAGGACAGGAGGTAAAAAGATATGATTAGTCAGAATGCTTTGCACCACGCTGAGAAATGCCGTTTCTGCTGGATGTGCCGCCACCTGTGCCCTGTTCAGCACCAGACCGGTAAAGAACTGAATACCCCCCGTGCCAAGGGCTTGCTCCTGAGCATGGTCAATAAGGAAGCCCAGAGCTTCGACAAGGACATGGCTCAGGCCATGTACGAGTGCCTGCTGTGCGATGCCTGCACCAACGACTGTGCTACCGGCTATCAGCCTCCGCTGTTCATCCGGGAAGCACGTACTGAGGCTGTGGTCAGCGAGACTGCCCCCAAGGCTGTCCTGGATCTCATCGATACGGTTGAGACCAGCGGCAACATCTATGGTGTTGAGAAACCCTCCTACGGCCAGGATGGTACCGATGTCCTGGTGTACATCGGCGAAGTGGCTGCCGTTAAGGCACCCCAGATGGCCAAGAACCTGCTGGCTCTGCTGGCCAAGGCCGGTGTTTCCGCCAAGGTACTGGATGCTGAGCCCGCTTCTGGCGTGATGCTGGGCGACCTGATGGGTTACACCGAAGAAGTCCGTCAGCAAGCTGCTGCCTGTGCCAAGGCTCTGAATGAGACCAAGCTGCCTGTTGTTGTACTCGATAGCTATGATGCCGAGATCATGACCCAGAAGTATCCCGAGTGGGGCTGCGAAGTCACCGCTGGTGTTACTACCGCTACTGCTTATGTGGCCGGTCTGCTGGAGAGCGGCAAGCTGGAAGCAAAGGCAGGCCTGGGCGTGAAGGGGGCTTGCCATGACGATGACCGCCTGGCCCGTACCTTCCATGAGTTTGCTCCTGTTCGTGCGCTGGCCAAGGCTGCCGGCTATGAGCTGGGCGAGATGTTCAACCATGAGAAGCTGGCCAAGTCCTGCGGTACCGCTGTGGCTTATGGCTATATGCCTGAGCTGGTCACCCGGATTGCCGGCGGCCGCTGGGAGGATCTGGTTCGCACCGATTGCAAGGCAATGCTGGTAGCCAACCCCGAAACCTGGCTGTGCTTTAACCTGTGTGTTCCCGAAGGCTATGAGCTGGTAGACCTGTACGGCGCGCTTCTGTAAAAAATATGAAACACATTCTTGTCTGTGTAAAGGCAGTGCCGGTATCCTCCAGTGTGGAGGTGGATGGCCAGCATCGGTTAAAGCGGGATGGGGCCAATTTGCAATGGAATATTGCGGATGAGTCCGCATTGGAAGCTGCTTTCCGCCTGATAGATGAGGATGGGTGTGTAACGGTTTTAACAATGGGTCCTCCAAAATTGGAGGACCCATTGAAGGAGTTACTGGCCCGGGGCGCAAAGCGGGCACTTCTGATAACCGACCGGCTGATGGCCGGGGCGGATACCCGTGCCACTGCGGTGGCGCTGGCGAAGGCTGTAGCGCTGCTGCAGCCGGTGGATCTGATCCTGTGCGGATGCAAAGCCATCGATGGTGAAACAGGTCAGGTTCCCGGAGAATTGGCAGCGGCCTTGGGTGTACCCTGTATCTCCAATGCGGAGAAAATTGAAAAAACAGATGCCGGTTTGCTGATCAGCCGCCGCCTGGAAGACGGTGTACAGCAGTTGCGTCTTTCCGGTTGCGGTGTTGTCAGCTTCAGCAGTTATGCGTATCCACTGCGCCTGGCCGGTATTATGGGCATGCGACGTGCCAGAAAGATTCCGGTGGAACTCTGCAGTGCGGCAGATCTGGGATTGGATGCTGTGCAGTGTGGCTTGAAGGGCTCACTGACGAAGGTGGTCGCTATGGAAAGCAGGTTCCCGGGTCTTCGCCGTGGCCCCAAAACCCAGGATGTGGAGCAGGGAATTATTGCCATATCCCAGATGCTGGGGGAGGTGCGCCAATGATGCTTGTGCTTTGCCCCTTCGGTGTGGATAAGGGACTCTTTGGCAAAGTTGCTCAGCTGTCCGGCGGTGTGTTTTCCGCGCTGGTTCCGGAATCTGAAGTGGCATTGGCTTCTGCCTGGGGTGCAACCCATGTTTATGGGCTGTCCGCTCCTGAGATAGGGGATGAAGGGGCGTTTGCCCTTTTCCTGGCAGAAAAGCTGCGTACCTGGGGAAGTACCATCGTCCTGGCACCTGCTACCGTGCGGATGCGAAATATTATGCCAATGCTTGCCTGGCATTTGCAGGCGGGATTGACGGCGGATTGTACCGCACTGCGTTTGGAAGGGGATACCCTGATTCAAACCCGTCCCGCTTTCGGCAATTCCCTGATGGCGGATATTCGCTCTTTGAGCAGTGTTCAGATGGCAACTGTCCGGCCGGGTACCTTCCCGCCGGTGCAAATCCCCTGTGATAGTCCGGTAGTAGAAAAAATAGTATATACACCTTCTGAACAGGTAGAGTTGCTCCGATTTGGTAGCTTTACCGATGGTAAGCCCCTGACCCAGGCGGACATTGTTGTAGCCGGTGGCATGGGTGTTGGCTCCAGGGAGGGCTTTGGGAAGCTGGAACGGCTGGCTGAAAAGCTGGGTGCCGGACTTGGTGCTTCCCGCACGGCAGTAGATGCCGGATTTGCTCCTTACTGTTGCCAGGTGGGTATGACCGGCGTAACGGTATGCCCCAGGGTGTATATTGCTGTAGGCATCAGCGGTGCCGTGCAGCATCTGGCCGGTATGTCCGGCTCCGAAAAAGTGATTGCAATCAATTCGGATCCCAAAGCCCCCATCTTCGATTATGCCGATTTTGGCATTGTGGGAGATTGGGAGGTTGTTGTTGATAAACTCTTAAAGGAGGAAATCTTATGAGTTACAATTACAAGAAAACCTACGTTCCTGCCAAGGGTTATACCCCCATTTGCAAGATTGGCGAGTGCAGCCTGAAAAAGCTGGAGTTTGGCATTATTGAGCTGGATGCCGGTGAGAAGCTGCCCTTCTATACCGAAGATCGGGAAGTTGCCTTTATCATGCTGGAAGGCCACTGCAATGTTTCCTTCGATGGTCAGACTGTTGAGAACGTGGGCAACCGTGCCAACGTTTTTGAAAACCGCAAGGCTGAGAGCTTCTATATGCCCCGGGAGCAGCACCTGGAAATCGAAGCCATTGACCATATCAAGATCGCTGTCTGCGGCACTCCCGTTGCCGAGAAGACCGCTCCCCAGGTTCTGCGGGAGGATCATGTGGTTCTGAAGCTGCTGGGCGAGGTTCCCTACCAGAGAGAGACCAGCTTCATCATCGACGGCAATTCCAACGCCAAGGTTCTGACCATTGGCGAAGCCTACTGCACCAAGGGCAACTGGGCTGGTTTCCCGCCCCACAAGCACGATGAGGACAACATGCCTACCGAGTGCATCGCCGAGGAAATTTACTATTTCCTGTTTGACCCCAAGCAGGGCTTTGCGGTGCAGTGCCTGTACACTTCCGATGGTTCTCTGGATGAGGCTTACCGGGTAAAGAACGACGAACTGGTAGAGTTCCCCTATGGCTACCACACCACCGTCTCCACTCCTGGCTACCAGACTTATTTCCTGTGGCTCATGGCCGGTGACTACCAGGGCTTTAACCGCAGCAACGATCCCGAGCACGACTGGATCGGCAAGTAATCTCGATTTCTTCATTTTTCTTCCTTCAAAACCCCGGATGAACAGATGCATAGGTTCATCCGGGGCATTTTAGAAAGGCTGGCAATTATTATGACGGAATATGTTTTAGGCGTAGACATTGGCAGCGGCAGCGTAAAGCTGACGCTTTTAAGCCGGGAAGGGCAGATTGCAGCCGTTTCCGGTTGTGAGTATCCCACCTATTATCCCCAGGTAGGCTGGTGTGAGCAGGATCCGGAGGATTGGTGCCGGGCGTTTAAGTCTGCCTTTGGGGATATTTTGACCCAGACCGGTGCCAAGCCGGAGCAAATCAAGGCGCTGTCCTTTGACGCGGCTACCCATACGGCGGTGTTGCTGGATGAAAACAAAAAGCCCCTGCGCCGGGCCATTTTGTGGACAGATCAGCGCAGCAAGGCGGAAGTACAGCAGCTGAAGGATACCTGCCTGGATACCATTATGGCTCAGGTGGTAAACGCACCTACAACGGTTTGGACTCTGCCCCAGATGATGTGGCTGCGCAAGCACGAGCCGGAGGTTTGGGGGAAGATCCGCTACCTGCTTTTCGCCAAGGATTATCTCCGCTTCCGTATGACGGGAACGATGGAGACCGACACCATTGACGCGGAAGGCTCCATGTTTTATAATACAATGCAGGAGTGCTGGTCGCCGGAATTGTGTGCGGTTGGCGGCATCCGGGAGGAGTGGCTTCCTAGACTTTGCAAGCCTACAGATGTAGCCGGAACCATGACCGGGGAGCGGGCAAAGGAATTCGGCCTGGCAGAAGGCACTGTGGTGCTGGTTGGTACTACGGATACCGTTATGGAAGTGTTTGCTGCCGGTAATGTGCAGCCCGGTCATGCAACGGTAAAGCTGGCAACGGCCGGTCGAATCTGTATTGTCACGGACAAGGCACTGGACTCCAAGTTTATTTTCAACTACCGTCATGTGGTGCCGGGGCTGTGGTATCCGGGTACGGCGACTGCCAGCTGCGCCGCCAGCTACCGCTGGTATCGGGATGCCATCGGCCGGGAACCTTTTGCTCAGCTCAATGAGCCTGCGGAAAACATTGCCCCGGGCAGCGATGGCCTGATGTTCCATCCCTACCTCAATGGCGAGCTGACCCCCTACAATGACCCCGATCTGAAGGGCAGCTATACCGGTATCAGTTCCATCCATACCACGGCCCATTTCACCCGTGCCACCCTGGAGGGTGTGGCCATGAGCCTGAAGGACTGCCTGAATACTCTGTATGATTTGGGCGTGACCATGGATCGGGTTCGGATTATCGGTGGCGGAGCCAAGGGACAGCTGTGGCGGCAGATTGTGGCGGATGTTCTGGGTATCGAGCTGCAAAAGGTCAAGGTGGATGATTCTTCCTTTGGCACGGCCATGATGACTGCTGTTGGTATCGGCTGGTTTGAAAGCTTTGCCCAGGCAGCGGAAACCTGCGTGCAAATTGACTCTGTTTCCAAGCCCATTCCGGAGAACCAGAAGCTGTATGAGCGGCTGTTTGTAAAATATAAGGCAATTCACGATGCCCTGGCACCTGTTTACCAGGAGCACGCATAAAAGAAAAGGAGAATTATTATGGCATATCAGTACTGGAATTACGAAACTCTGCACCAGCTGTGCATGGACGCATTCACCAAGTTTGGCTTCACGGAAGCCGAGGCAGACATCATTCAGGATGTTCTGCTGACTTCCGACCTGTATGGCATTGAGTCTCACGGTATGCAGCGTATGGTGCGCTATCACAAGTGCATTGAAAAGGGTATGATTGATGTACATGCAAAGCCCGAAGTGGTATTTGAGACCCCGATCTCCGCTGTGATCGATGCCCATGAGGCCATGGGTCAGCTGGTTGGCCACCGTGCTATGGAGATGGCTATTGAGAAGGCAAAGGTATCCGGCGTAGGTATTGTTTCCGTGCGTAATTCCAACCACTATGGTATTGCCGGTTACTATGCCAAGATGGCTTGCAAGGAAGGTCTGATGGGCTTTAGCTGCACCAACAGCGAAGCCATCATGGTGCCTACCAACGGCCGGAAGGCCATGCTGGGCTCTAACCCCATTGCCTGTGCATTCCCCGCAGAACCCTATGATTTCTTCTTTGATGCCTCTACCACTGTTGTCACCCGTGGCAAGCTGGAGATGTACAATAAGATGGAAAAGCCTCTGCCTCAGGGCTGGGCGCTGGATAAGGATGGCCATCCTTCCACCAATGCTCCCGATGTTCTGGCCAACATCGTAGCCAAGAACGGTGGCGGCATTATGCCTCTGGGCGGCAGCACCGAGCAGCTGGGTAGCCACAAGGGCTACGGCTACGGCATGCTGTGTGAGATTTTCTCCTCCATTTTGTCCATGGGCGCAACCTCCAATTATTGCATGACCGGCGGCAAGGGTCAGATCTGCCATGGCTTCATGGCCATCAATCCCGCATTCTTCGGTGATCCTGCTGCAATTAAGGAGCATTTCTCCACTTATCTGCAGGAATTGCGGGAATCCCCCAAGGCCGATGGTCAGGAGCGGATCTACACCCACGGCGAGAAGGAAGTGGCCGCCATTGCAGACCGGAAGGCCAACGGTATCCCCGTCAATGACAATACCATGGTGGAAGTTCTGGATCTGTGCAACTACCTTGGATTGGATTTTACATCCTACTTTGGCGATTATCTGCCCCCTGTTAAGAAGGACGTTTTCAAGGGTAACTATTGATTGAGCCGGAACGGGAGGAATACATTGTGATTTCCATACCCTATGGCAAAACCAGCCTGAGTTGGGAAGGGGAGTACCAAGGGCTGTTGGTATCCCGGGTGGACCAGCTGAGAAGTGATCGTTCCGGCCGGGAGTTGGTGGAGCAGGCTATGGCAAATCCCATTGGTTCAGCGCCCCTGCGGGAGCTGGCTGTTGGGAAGAATCGCTGCACCATCATCGTGTCAGACCACACCCGTCCGGTGCCCAGCCGGGATATTCTGCCCCCTATGCTGCGGCAGCTGCGGCAGGGTAATCCGCAGATTCAAATTACGCTTCTGGTTGCCACCGGTTTTCACCGGCTGACAACCAGGGAGGAATTGGAGGCCAAGCTGGGAGAGCAGATCGCCCGCCAGGAGAGAATCGTGGTGCACAATGCCTTCGATTCCGAAAGCAATGTACATATTGGCACGTTGCCCTCCGGCGCGCCTCTGGTGATTGACCGGGAGGCCGTGGAAACGGATCTTCTGATTTCCGAAGGTTTTATCGAGCCTCACTTTTTTGCCGGATTCTCCGGTGGACGCAAGAGCGTTCTGCCTGGTGTTTGCGACAAAACAACCGTCCTGGGCAATCATTGCGGCAGTTTCATTGCTTCTCCTTACGCCAGAACCGGCGTTCTGGAGGGCAATCCGCTCCACCGGGATATGGTGGCGGCGGCAGAAATGGCAAAGCTTGCATTTATTGTCAATGTGGTGATTGACGAGGAAAAGAAAACAGTTGCCGCTTTTGCCGGAGATTTCCGCCAGGCACATCAGGCTGGTACGGACTTTTTGAGGCAGTATTGCCAGGTGGCAGCGGTTCCCGGAGACATTGTGGTTACCTCCAATGGCGGTGCGCCGCTGGATCAGAATATTTACCAGTGCGTAAAGGGTCTGACAGCGGCGGAAGCAACCGCAAAAGAGGGGGCTGTGCTGATTATGTGTGCTCAGCTGGCAGATGGCACCGGTGGTGAGGGATTCTATACTTCTTTGCGGGATTGCGAAAGCCCTGCTGCCCATTTTGCCCAGTGTGCGGCAACCCCCCAGGCAGAGACAATCCCGGATCAGTGGGAAAGCCAGATTTTGGCCAGAATTCTGATGAAGCACACGGTTATTTTCGTTACGAGACCGGAGATGAAGCAAACTCTGGAAGAGATGAAAATGCGGTATGCCGCTACTTTACCGGAGGCTGTGGCTATTGCCAGAGCCATCCGTGGAGAGAACGCCCGGATTACTTTGGTGCCCAATGGCATCTCCGTGATTGTACAGTAATAAAGTAAGGAGAAAATACAATGGATTACGCAAAAGAGTCTCTGCGCCTGCACAAAGAGTGGGGCGGCAAG
>CAZCRO010000077.1:0-9219 GCA_964501115.1 uncultured Oscillospiraceae bacterium | reverse complement strand
TGGAAGTAAAGGCAGCGTGGCCGGGGGTATCCAGGAAGGTGATCATCTGGCCGTTTACTTCTACGGTGTAAGCGCCGATGTGCTGGGTGATGCCGCCGGCCTCACCGGTGGTGACGCTGGTCTTACGGATGGCATCCAGGGTGGAAGTCTTACCGTGGTCAACGTGACCCATGACAACAACAACGGGAGCACGGGTTTCCAGCTCTTCGGCGGTGTCTACGTGGTCATCGATGATCCGCTCTTCGATGGTGACAGTGATTTCCTTCTCCACCTTGCAGCCCATTTCCGTGGCCACATATTCGGCGGTATCGAAGTCGATGGTCTGGTTGATGCCGGCCATAACGCCGTTCTTCATCAGCAGCTTGATGACTTCACCGGCGGTCTTCTTCATCCGGGAAGCCAGTTCGCCAACGGTGATCTCCTCGGGGATTTTTACGGTGACGGGAGCCTTGCGTGCCACTTCCATCTGCAGGCGGCGCATCTTCTCCTGCTCTTCGTTGCGGGACTTGTTGCCCCGGAACTTGTTGTCCTTCTTGTTCTGCTGCTTGCCCTTGCCGCCGCCGATCCGCTGCTTGCCGCCCTGGTAGTTCTGCACCCGCTCGGATACCAGGCTGTCCACCCGGTCATCGAACCGGGCAGAGTTCACCTGCACGGCAGAGGTATCCACTACCCGGCGTTCCCGCTTGCGTTCCGGCTCCTTGGGCTTCTCTGCCTTGGCGGCAGGAGCGGCCTTGGCATCATTCCGGGGTTCAGCAGCCTTGGCTTCCCCTTTGGGTTCTGCCTTGGCCTTCTTTTCCTCCGGCTTGGCCTCGGTCTTGGGCTTGCTGGCCGGAACGGCGAATACCTGCTCCAGAGAGCTGATCTGGTTCTTCTGGGTCATCACTTCAAACACCGCGTTCAGCTCGCTGTCCGTCAGCACCTGGGAGTTGGACTTGGGCTTTTCACCGAACTTGGCAATAATATCACTGATTTCCTTGGGGGCGACACCAAAATCCGCCGCAACTTCCTTTAATCGATACTTCACAAAACTCATACGATTGCACCTCCATAATTCACAGGATCCAGTGTGGCCTGATGCCGGTATGGCAACCACATTGCCGGCCGCTTATCCCGGAGCACATGGGCGTTCCGGGGGGCGGTTCGGGCTTAACGGTGCGCCTGTGCACCGGATCCCAACACTTATATACTCATTTCTTTTTACCTCTGCGCAGGTTCCTCTGGTGGGCCTTGGCCTCTGACCGGCGTTTTCTGGCACGTGCTGCCTTCTGGGTCAGCACCTCCAGCGCCTGCCGGTAGTTCTCCTGTCCGGGCAGGCTGCTTACCAGAGCCAGTGCCATGGACGGGTCGGTGATGGCAGCGATGGCAAGGCTGCTGCGGCCAACGACAAAGCCCATCTCTTCTTTGCTGTAGGGCAGACGGACGCACTGCTGTTCTGTGCCCGCGGCATAACTTTTCGCCCGGCGCCAGGTGTGGTCGGACGCGTCCTGCGCCACCAGAATGGCGTAAGCTTTTCCGCTTCTTGCCGCTGCGCCTGCAGGCTCTTCGCCCAGCTCAGCCAGCTGAGCCTTTCTGGCCAGAGCCAGATAATTCAGCCCTTTATCCATGATTCGTCTCCATTTCTTTTTCCAGCCGGTCGTAGACCTCCTGGGGGATCTGAATTTCCAGGCTCCTGTCCAGAGCCTTGGAGCGGATGGCCTTTTTCAGACATTCCGGGTTGGGGCACAGGTAGGCACCCCGGCCGGGGGCTTTGCCACCGAAATCCAGGCATACTGTTCCCTCCGGGCTACGCACGACCCGGATCAGTTCCCGCTTGCTTTTGCGTTCCCGGCAGCCCATACACTGCCGCTGAGGGATCTTCTTTTGCATGGTGGTTCCCTCCTGAAAGTGGCTTATTCTTCTTCTTCGCTCTCAGCCTGGGCAGGCTCCTGCGCTGCAACGGCCTGAGAAGCGGGTTTGATGTCGATCTTATAGTTGCCGCACAGACGGGCAGCCAGGCGGGCATTCTGCCCCTCCTTGCCGATGGCCAGGCTCAGCTGATCATCCGGCACGATTACCTGGCAGGCCTTCTGGCCGGGCACCAGGGTGACGCTCAGCACATCCGCGGGGCTGAGGGCAGCCTTGATGTATTCGCAGGGATCCTCGCTCCAAACCACAATTTCGATCTTCTCGCCGTGGAGGGCTTCCACAACGGCGCTGACACGGTCGCCTCTGGGGCCAACGCAGGCGCCGACGGGGTCGATGCCTTCCATAGCGGCACGGACGGCCATCTTGGTGCGGGAACCGGCTTCCCGGGCGATGTTGCGGATTTCAACCTGACCCTCGGCAATTTCCGGGGTTTCCAGCTCAAACAGGCGGCGCACCAGGTTGGGATGGGTGCGGGATACCTGCACCATGGGGCCACGCTCGGCCTTGCGCACATCCAGCACGTATACCCGCAGCAGCTGGCCTTCCACATAGCTTTCGCCGGGAATCTGCTCGTCCTTGCGGAGCATGGCATCGGACATTTCATTGCCCTGGCCAACCTTCAGGATGACATCTCCGGTGCCGGGCAGAATCCGGGATACGGTGCCGGTGAGCAGCTCCTGTGCCTTGCTGGAGTAGCTTTCGTACATAACGCCCCGCTCGGCTTCCCGGATGCCCTGGATAACCACCTGCTTGGCGGTCTGGGCGGCGATACGGCCGAACTTCTGGATGTCTACGGGGATGTTCACCTGGTCACCAACCTGCACGGTGGGGTTCAGGCGGCGGGCAGCATCGATGTGGATTTCCAGAGCGGTGTCTTCCAGCTCTTCCACAGCGGTCTTGATCAGGTGCATGCTCAGACCCTTCTCGGAAAGATCTACCACCACGTTGTCCGCGGGGACATCCCGGTGATCTTCTCTGTCCTTCCGGTAGGCGTTGGTCAGAGCCTGCTTCAGCCGTTCTACCATATAATCTACGGGAATGCCCTTGATCTTTTCCAGATCCCGCAGGCTTGCAAAAATCTCTGCCCCAATATCTACCTGGGGCTCCTGCTTCGCAGCTTTTGTCTTTCTTGCCATGACAATACCTCCAATTATTTAGAATTCTACCCGCAGCCGCACCAGTGCGACCTGGGACTTTTCAAATGTAATGGTTTCCTTGCCGCTTTCTACGGTAACCTTTCCGTCCTCGTAGCCCCGCAGCACACAGGGGATTTCCTTCAGCCCGTTGTACGGGCGGTAAAGCTTGACTGTAATGGCAGAGCCCATAAAGCGCTGGAAATCACTGGGGCGCTTGAGTGCCCGCTCCAGCCCGGCGGAGCAAACCTCGAAATGGTAGCTTCCGGCGATGGGGTCCTTCTCATCCAGAATGGGATCCATAGCCCGGGAAACCGCTTCGCAGTCGTTAATATCTACGCCGCCTTCCTTATCCAGATACAGCCGCAGGAAATATTCCGAACCCTCCCGGACATATTCCACATCCCACAGCTCACAGCCCTGCGCTTTTACCACGGGTTCGGCAAAGGCAGCGACCTGATCGGTTACCTTCATAATATCATCCTTTCTGCATTTGGCTCAAGAAAAAGAGAGGGGCGCGCCCCTCTCTTTCTTCCTACCTACTTACTATGGCACTAGTATAGCACCATTTTTCTGGTTTTGCAATAGGTTTTTGGGAATTTTTCTGAAAATTTCCGATTTTTTTGGTGCCTAGCCGGTGCCGGTGCTCCGGCTTTGGGACACCGGCGGGGACAATTCCACAGCCTGGCTCTTGCATTTTCCGGGGCAAGCCGATATAATAAAGAGAAAATGGGAGAAGGAGGCGCCGGTATGAAGGAGAAGCTGGCCAATTTGCGGGGGGCGCTGCTGGGCCTGGCTGTAGGTGATGCCATGGGCTATACCGTGGACAGCCTGAGCTTGCAGGAGATTCGGCAAAGCTACGGCCCCAATGGTTTGCTGGGCTATGATCTGGTCAATGGATACGCGGATGTCACCTCCTATACCCAGCTGGCGGCCTTCAGCTGCAATGGCCTGCTCCTTGGGCTGACCCGGGGGCAGATGACGGGAAAGATGCTGCCGCTGTACCGGTATGTGGGTCTTTCCAGCCGGGAGTGGGCAGCTTCCCAGCGTCCCTGGGGGCGTCCGACCACAACATTCTGCTGGCTGCTGCAAATGCCGGATATGTGCCGCCGCCACTGTATGGATACCCGGATGCTGGATGCTCTGAGCCGGGAAACTCTGGGGGCGATGGAAGCCCGGTTCAACAGTTCCTCTACCCCCGGCAGCCTGACTTCTGCCGTTGCGGTGGGACTGTTCAGCCATCTGTATCAGGTGCCTCAGCCGGAGCTGGATTTGCTGGGTGCGGAGGTGGTGGCGCTGTCCCACGGAAGCCCCCTGGCCTTCCTGTCCGGTGCGGCGCTGACCCATATGGTCAGCCGCAGCCTGTCCGCTCCGGAGCTTCCGCTGAAGAATCTGGTGCTGGAGACTGCCCAGAGCATCAAAACCCAGTTCGGTCACCAGTACAGCCAGAGCTTTGAAATCTCCAATCTGCTGAACCTGGCGGTCTCCCTGGCGGAGGATTCCCGCCTGCCGACCATTACGGCCATGGAGCAGCTGCACTGTGAAAATGCCGCCCAGGTTCTGGCCGGTGCGGTATATGCCTGCCTGCGCAATCCCCGCAGTTTCGATACCGCTATGATCGCGGCGGTGAACCACTCCGGACGGAGTGCCGCTGTGGGTGCGGTAGCCGGTGCGCTTCTGGGCGCCCGTCTGGGAGAAAAGGCGTTGCCGGGCTTCTATATTGAGTGCCTGGAGCCTGCGGGAACCCTGGCAGAGCTGGCCTATGATCTGGCCAGTGGTTGCAGCATGGAAAAGGGCAACAAGCTCTTCGACCTGGACTGGGACAGAAAATATGTCCACGGCGGAAAGTGACAATATGCAAAAGAACCCTCCCTGCGGCATCGGCACCGGCCGAAGCTGCGGGGAGGGTTTTGTTTTATAGTATGGAGTCCAGGAGCACCGGAGGCGGAGCAGGGAAGATTACATCTGCCGCTGACGGTTGAGCTGATCTGCCCGGCAGAACAGCACATAGCCGATGGCAAACAGGATGACCAGGGTGCCCACGGCGATGCTTTCGTTTTCCAGCTCTATGCCCAGAATCGTCAGCGTCATACCGGCGGTGGTTTGGCTGATTACAGCAACCAGGGTGGTGCCCAGGAAAGAAGCGCCCTTGCCACAGATGTCCATCAGGCCGAAGTATTCGCCGCTGCGCTCCGGGGGGATGATTTTGCCCATGTAGGAGCGGCTCAGCGCCTGGATGCCGCCCTGGAACATGCCCACCAGAACGGCCAGCAGCCAAAACTGCCACTGGGTTTTCAGAAATACAGCGAACAGGGTAATGCCGGTGTAGGCCAGGATGCACAGCTTGATGAGCCTGGCAGTATCCTGCGTGGCGGAGAGACGGCCAAATATAATGGCGCAGGGGAAGGCAACGATCTGGGTCACCAGCAGTGCCAGCAGCAGGCCGGTGCTGTCCAGCCCCAGAGCGGTGCCGTAGGCTGTGGCCATATCGATGATGGTATACACGCCGTCGATGAAAAAGAAGAAGGCGAGCATATATACGAAGATGTGCTTCTGATTTTTGACTTCCCGGAAGGTCTCACCCAGCTGGCGGAAGGTATCCCGGATGGGATGCTGTCCCCGCTGGACATAGGCGTTCTGTCGGTAGGTTTTCAGCAGGGGAAGGGTGCATACCAGCCACCAGGCGGCAATGAGCAGGAAGGACAGGGTCATGCCCGTGGTCATGGAAATGCCGACGGACTCCCCAAACAGCACCAGAACCAGGCAGACAACAAAGGGGATGACGGAGCCAATGTAACCAAAGGCATAGCCCTGGGAGGATACATTGTCCATCCGTGCCTCTGTGGTCACTTCCGGCAGCATGGCATCGTAGAAGACGATGCTGGAGGAGTAACCCACTTTGGCCAGTACGAAGATGACCAGGAAGCTCAGCCAGCTCCAGGCCAGACCCAGGGCGGCACAGCCTGCCACACCCAGCAGAACGCAGCCCAGGAAGATAGGCTTCTTAAAATCCTTCCGGTCGGCCAGAGTGCCGCAGATGGGGCCGATGAATGCCACCAGCAGCGTGGTGACAGACCCGGCATAGCCCCAGAAGGCGAGGTATTGGCTTTCGTCCAGGCCGCCCTGCCCGGCCAGGTAGTTGAAATAGATGGGAATCAGGGTGGAGACCAGCAGAATAAAGGCGGAGTTGCCTACATCGTACAGGATCCAGTTCCGCTCCAGGGGGGTAAGGTGAAATGTCCGCTTTTCTTTCATATCCGTGTCCTCTTTCTTGCGTTATCCGATTAGCCGAAAATGGGGAGGAAAGCCTCTCCCAGTTCTGTGTTATCTTCCAGTGCCTGAATCAGCTGCTGTGCCAGTGCCGGATAGTCGGCTGCAGCCTGATCGTAGCAGGCAAGGAGCTTCTCATTCTGGTGGGCACACCGGGGATCCGGGCCGACTGTGGGCAGCATGTCCAGTCCCTGCTGCCCTCCCAGCCCCATGAGCAGCCGGGAAAGTCTGCGTTTGCGGGAGAGGAACACCCGGTAAATCCGTGCCATATTCCCAACACCCCAGCCCATGGCGGCGGGGGAGACATCCGGGAAGAAGGCGGCAGCCGTGGTTCGCTCTCCCCGGGTCAGGCGGATATACTTGTCTGTGTGCCGATCCTGGGGGCGGAGGCAGCCGTCCTTCTGCTGCAGGAACCGGTCGAATTCCGTTTCCAGCGCCGTGTGGCTGGCGGTATCATCGGCCAGAGAATCAATCAGGGGGTGGCAACGGGAGTCCAGGCAGTAGTGCCCAAGCAGGCCGAACAGGTAGGCCAAAGCCCCGTCCGATGGTGCCTGGCGGTAGGCCTGCAGTGCCTGGGTAAAGAAGGCCTGCCCTGTCATAAGATGCAGCTGTGTGCCCAGCCGGTGCATGGCGTCGGTGGCAAGGGGATTGTGATAAAACAGGGGATCCGGCCCTTGCAGTCCCACGTGATACAGCTGGGGAAAGTTTTTTGCCAGGCGGCCATACCGGCCCGGCAGACATACCTGCCGGCCGAAACGCAGGTGGGCATAGGCAGCGGGCATATCCATCACCTCAATTTCTGTGTTTTTCTCCATTGTACCTGAAAAGCTTTAGAAAATCCAGAGCTTTTTCCGGGGAAAAGGAAATATTTTCCGAAATCGCCTTCCTTCTTCCCATTGCAATCCACCCGGAAGATATGCTATACTGAAAAGAAAGGGGCAAAGTTTGCCCCGGAAATGCGTGCCGTGCCGGATGCAAAATGCGGCAGCATATGTAGAAGGAGAGCATTATGACCCGAAAGCTTTACTATGAAGACAGCCACATGTCCCGATTTACCGCTACCGTGCTGGATTGCACGGCTGCGGAGGGGGGCTATCAGGTGAGACTGGATGCAACGGCCTTTTATCCCCTGGGCGGTGGCCAGGCGGCAGATACCGGCACTCTGGGCGGTGTGGCGGTTCTGGATACCCGGGAACAGGGGGAAGAGATTTTCCACCTGTGCGCGTCGCCGCTGGAAGTTGGCAGCCGGGTGGAGGGAATCGTGGATTATGATGCCCGGTTTGTCCGCATGCAGCAGCACACCGGCGAGCACATTGTCTCCGGTATCATCCACCGGCGCTGGGAATTCCACAATACGGGCTTCCATATGAATCTGGAAACCATCGTCATCGATTTTGACGGGGTGATTCCTCCGGAGAAGCTTCCGGAAATCGAGGCAGAGGCCAACGCCGCCATCTGGCAGAATCTGCCGCTGCATATCTATACCCCCTCCCCCGGGGAGCTGGAGACGCTGGCATACCGCACCAAGCGGGCGCTGCCCTGGCCTGTGCGCATTGTGGAGATTCCGGGCTACGATACCTGTGCCTGCTGCGGCACCCATGTGGCGGCTACCGGAGAAATCGGTGTGATCAAGCTCTTCTCCGCCATCCCCTTCCGGGGCGGCACCCGGATGGAAATGGCCTGCGGCAAGGCAGCGCTGGCACTGCTGAACACGGTGTTTGACCAGAACCGGCAGGTGTCCAGGCTCCTGTCTGCCCAGATTTGCCAGACGGCACAGGCGGCGAAACAGACTCTGGATACTTTGGCGGAGCAGAAAGCCCGTGCTGCCCGACTGGAAAAGCAGGTGTGTTATACATTGGCGCAGGGGCTGGAAGGAAAGGGAGACTGCTTCCTGTTTGCGCAGGATTTGTCCGCCGATGGCCTGCGGGAGCTGGCAGACCGGGCATCCGGACTGACGGGGGGCATCACCGCCGTATTTTCTCCCGCGGAGGGAGGCATTGCCTACTGCCTGGCCTGCCCCGGCAGAGATCTGCGGGGGCTGAATAAGGAAATGGCCACAGCGTTGTCCGGCCGGGGCGGTGGCAAGCCCCATTTCCAGCAGGGCCGGCTGGGAGCGCAGAAGGAAGCGGTATGCCGCTGGCTTTTGGAGAAAGGTTTCCGGCAGGGGTGAGCCAATTCAGAAAAAGCCAACTTTTTCTGGCTGCTCCCTTGATTTTGCCTATTCCATTGGGTATAATGGTGTGCAGCTTGATATGAAGAAACGAGGGAAAGCGATATGAAAAACAGCGAGAAAACACTGGATATGATTGTCAACCTCTGCAAGAACAGAGGCTATGTCTATGCCGGCTCCGAAATTTACGGCGGCCTGGCCAACGCCTGGGACTACGGCCCTCTGGGTGTGGAATTTAAGAACAATGTGAAGAAGGCCTGGCTGAAGAAGTTCGTCCAGGAATCCGACTACAACGTGGGTCTGGATGCCGCCATTCTGATGAACCCCACCACCTGGGTCACCACCGGCCATGTTGGCTCCTTCTCTGACCCGCTGGTAGACTGCAAGGGCTGCGGCTCCCGTCAGCGTGCCGACCAGCTGATCTCCGCTTCCGAAAGCGGCAAGGATGTCAATGTGGATGCCATGAGCCAGGAAGAGATGGATGCCTACATTGCTGCCCACGAGGATGTGATCTGCCCCAACTGCGGCAAGCATCACTTCACTTCTATCCGGAAGTTCAATCTGATGTTCAAGACCCAGATGGGTGTTACGGAAGATTCTTCCAATACCGTTTACCTGCGTCCGGAAACCGCACAGGGCATCTTTGTCAACTTTGCCAACATTCAGCGTACCACCCGGAAAAAGCTGCCCTTCGGCGTTTGCCAGGTGGGCAAGGCATTCCGTAACGAGATTACCCCTGGC
>CAZCRO010000076.1:0-9248 GCA_964501115.1 uncultured Oscillospiraceae bacterium | reverse complement strand
AGATTTCTACCAAAGACTAAAATCAATTTTGCGCATAACTCTTGACATTACCTTCGTGGAAACCGGTAGCCAGTTCAAATCCGGATACCAGTTCCAAAATCCTGATTCTCTTAGAGAGTCAGTTTTTTTTCTTGTTTTGTCATAGAAAATCAGACCGCATCCTGTTTGCCTATTTTACAGCAAAGGATGCGGTCTATTATGAAGCAGAAAATTAACATGAGCAGATGCGATTCTACATCTCTAAAAGCGGTCTGGGAAGCCTTTATTGTCTCGCAAACCGCACAGGGAATATCTGATGCGACGATTGCAAACTACCAGAATCATCTTCGTGGAATTGGAAAACATTTAGACATTGATCAGCAATCGCATTTCGTGAGGCTCAAAGGGCGGGGGCAGGAGGTGGTAACCTTTCTTGTGAGGGTCATATTCCAGTTGTAGGCCGAAAATGCTTTCAAGAGCAGCCGAATCCACATAGAGGTCTTTTTCTCCACAGGCATATCGTGGCCTTCCGGAAAAGCCTCCAATTCACTCCACATTACATAGCGGTGTTGCCCGGCGTTGACCTCCCGTTGTGCGAAAGATACGCTTATTTCGTAATGTCTTTTACAACTTGCAGGATATGTTCTGCTTGATTTGGGGTAAGTTTCTTTATTTCAGCAATCAATTCATTTGTCTTTTTCGGTGATGTATCATCGCTGAAAAATTCTTCCGGAGTAATTTCAAAATATTCACAAATATAGAGAAATCCCATAAAAGACGGTAAAGTACGCTTGTTTTCAATCTTGTTAATATAGCTTTCACTCTGCCCCAAAGACAAACTCATATCTCTGGCGGATACTCCTTTTTGAATCCGCAAGTTTGTAAGGCGATTATAAAACCATTCCACATAATCCATATGTCCAACCTCCGTATTTGGATATATTATAAATCCACAGTATGGATTTACTGTGGAATTTGAGGATATGAAATGGTTGACAAAAGGAATTACAGGATATATAATTGTCAACAGTAGGGATTTTTAATCCCCAATATAGATTGGAGGGTATAAAATGGCAGAAACAATGGGCATTTCTGCGGCGCACAAAATATGGGGCTATGCAGAAGAAACAATTCGTGCTTGGTGTAGAAAGGGTATGGTGGAAGGTGCTTTACAAGACGCACCCGGAAAACCTTGGCATATTCCCAAAGACGCATAATGCCCAAAATCAATTAAAGTAAAGAAATAATTTGGACAAATCAGGAGATGAAAATACTGAAAAATAAGGTGTTTCAAAAAAGATATCTATTCACTTTCCCTTTTCTGCTAACAACATTGGTATTTTGTGGATGTAATCATAGTTCAGCCCCCAATTCCTTTGAGACAACTATCAAAGAGAACAATGTTAGTATTGCTGCAACCACTGTTGAAGAAACAGGCATTCCCCAAATAACAGAAGCGGATATTCAGGGCATATGGAGTTATTACAGTCAGGAACAAGGATATACCGAACAGATTATTTTTGAGCATGGGACAGCAACGTGTTCCTCTGTTTTTGAAGCAGTTCCTGACAACGTATCTTCTTCCGTGGCAGAGTATACTATATGCTCTGATTATATTAGTCTGTACTTTGAAGCAACAGATTACACCAATCGAATCGAATGTACCTGGATGGGAAATGAATTAGTCCTATATAAGTATATCGACACCGGGGCTGACAAAGGGAACACAAGAATTTACACGAAGGCAGATAGTGAGCCTATAACGCAACCCAATAGCATTCAGCCAGATAGCACCCGTAAGGAAAATACGGCTAAAGAAACACACGAAAGTGTTTCCACTGGCAAACGTAATGCTCTGAGAAGTGCAAAAGACTATCTTGCGGTTATGCCCTTTTCCTATTCCGGTTTGATAGAACAATTGGAATATGAAGGCTATTCCCGTTCTGAGGCCACTTATGCGGCAGATAACTGCGGTGCTGACTGGTATGCGCAAGCGTTGAAGTCCGCAAAGAAGTATTTGGAGGTTATGGCATTCTCCCGCAGTGGCCTGATTGACCAACTGGAATATGAAGGCTATACCCACGATCAGGCTGTTTATGGCGTGGACAAAGCATATTGATTTTGAAGAAAGAAGGAATCCCTAATGAAAAGAGTAATCAGTTTATTTTGGGCACTTGTATTGTGCATTTCTCTTTGTGCCTGTGGTAAAAGTGAAGAAGCAAAGACTGTACAGAAAGCAATTTCTGAAATTGGCGAAGTAACCTA
This sequence comes from uncultured Oscillospiraceae bacterium, assembly GCA_964501115.1. Lineage (GTDB taxonomy): Bacteria > Bacillota > Clostridia > Oscillospirales > Oscillospiraceae > Faecousia. The sequence goes on along the minus strand of CAZCRO010000076.1, from coordinate 7,004 downwards.
TGCAAGCGGCTCTGCAATAGAAGAAGCAGAAAAGCTATATAATGAGCTGACTGATGCAGAACAAAAAACAGTCAACAATTATGATGTTCTGGTACAGTCTCAGGAAAAATACAATGAGATTGTTTTGGCACCTGCCGCTGAAATGCAGGAACGTATCGACCAAATGACTGATGCGTTTTTGGCAATGGATATTGCTTCCTGCCGTGAGGCACTGACTTCTATTCGTGGGTTAAAATCTGAATGGGAAACGCTTGATTCAGAATATGTAGAAGTAATACTGGCAGCGATGTCTGATGAAGATCAAACGTATACTTTGGACTACTTGGAGTTTGAGAGTTATGATGCGGTGTTGGACGATATGTGCATTCACGATACCTGCCTTGCTCAACCCGGGTGTGTAGTAAGCACCGAATTGGAAGGCTTTTGGCTTGTCAACGACCACGGAACATTTGCCGCATATAATGTGTGGGTTAAAAAATCCGGTGATTTAAAAACCGCATTCAACGAATACAAGGAGTATGTTAAACAATATACAGAAATCACAGACTCTGGTGATTCGTTTAGCTTTTTAAATGATAATGGCGAAACGTGTTATGTGCTCGATGTATCGACAAGCAATGCCGCACTATTTCAGGTGCGAGTCCCCAGATTTTGATGGTGAGGAATCTAATTATGAAAAAACTAAATTTTAAAGATAACTGGGCATATTTACTTTGTATGATTATCGGCGTGGTGCTGACAATTGTTGGTATTTTGTTCCTGACAGATTATAAACTGTACTATGGCGATTATCGTGCGGTAACATTTGGCGGAGATTTTTACACAGAAATACACAAGGCTACTACCAGTGCTGTTAATACATTACGCAATATCTATGAATTGGTTCGAATTGGTATTGGTTGGTGTATGATTGGTGGAGGTGCAACGGAAATTGTTGTTTGCGGCAGTAAGTTGAAGTTTTTAGAACGCAAGGACGATAATCTGACATTTGATGGGTTAGAAACATCGATAGAGGATACTTAAAAGAACTAGGGTGCCAATCCCGGCACCCTGTTTTTTATCCGATTTTTCCACAGAGGGTAGAATTTTCTGTGGATTTCTGGTATACTTGTTCCAATGTTCAATTTCTGAAAATGGAGAACGAAGAATATGGAAAAGCGTGAAATTTCCCGGCTGGGGAATACCCTGCGGAATTTTAAATTTGGCGTGTTGGCGCAGCTGGTGGTAACTTTGCTGGGTTTTTGCTCCCGGACGGTGTTTATCCACATGCTGGGGGAGGAATACCTGGGTGTCAATGGCCTGTATACCAGTATTTTGGATGTTTTGAGCCTGACAGAGCTGGGGTTGTCAGATGTAGTGGTGTTTTCGTTGTATAAGCCCCTGGCTCAGGGGGATGAGAAGAAGCTCACGGCGCTAATGGGTTATTACAAAACCATTTACCGGTTCATCGCTCTGGCAGTTGCTTGTATTGGTCTGGCGCTGGTGCCGGTGCTGCGGCTTCTGCTGGAATCGGAAATCGATACCTTCCACCTGAATCTGTACTATCTGATGTTCCTGGCCAATTCGGTTTGCTCGTATCTGCTGGTATACAAGTCCAGCATCATCCAGGCGGATCAAAAGCGGTATTTGATTTCCAAATACCAGATGTTCTTTAAGCTTCTGACTACGGTGATCCAAATTCTGGTGCTGCTGGTTCTGCACAATTTCACGGTGTACCTGGCAATTCAAATCTCCATGACCATCGCAAACAATCTCTTCCTGTCCTGGAAGGCAGACCGTATGTATCCGTTTCTGGGGAAAAAAGCAGAGCTATCCAACGAGGAGAAGCAGAATATCTTCCGGGATGTGCGGCATATGTTCTCCTACAGGGCCGGTGGTCAGCTGCTCAACGGAACGGATAACCTGTATATCTCTTCCATGATTTCCACAGCCACTGTGGGAATTTACGACAACTATACCATGATTCAAACCATGGTGGTGACGGCTTTTACCAATACGGTGAATCAGGCAGTGCTGGGAAGCATTGGTAACCTGAACGCAACAGAGACAGATACCCGAAAAAAACAGATTTTTGATGTATACAACCTGGTATTTACCTGGATGACAACTTTCTGCACGGTTTCTCTGGCGGCGCTATACAATCCCTTTATCCGCCTGTGGGCGGGGGAGAATTGGCTGCTGCCCATGTCTACCGTGGCCGTAATCTGCCTGAATTTCTTCCTGCCCAACGTGCTTACCCCGGTGTGGAGCTACCGCAATACCACAGGGCTGTTCCGGGAGACCAAGAATATTTTGCTCTATGCGGCGGGAATCAATCTGGTGCTGTCCTATTTTATGGGAAAAGCGTGGGGGCTGACGGGGATCCTGGCGGCTACCTCTATTTCACGCCTGGCTACCTCCTTCTGGTTCGAGCCGCTGTTGCTCCATAAGCGCATTTTCCATTGTTCCAGTGCGTCCTATTTTGGCAAAGTGCTGGTACATCTGGCGGCTGCGGTTGCGTCCTATGCGGGGATTGTGTTTGTCAGCAGCCTGCTGGGGCTGGGAAATTGGGGAGATTTGTTCCTGCGGGGTATCCTGTGCCTGGTGGTGCCGAACGGCCTGATGCTGCTGCTGAACGGCCGGACGGAAGCGTTTTCTTACCTGCTGTCGGTGGTAAAAGAAAAACTCGCTAAAAAATGAAAATCCGCCTGGGAGCATGTGATGTTCTCCCAGGCGGATTTTTTAGCTAATGATATTTTTGAATGATGCTGGACTTACACCATGGTCAGCTGACCGTTTTGCACGTCTACCGTAACGGTTGCGCCGGTGGTGATGCTGCCTTGCAGGAGCTTTTTGCTCAGCATGGTTTCCACACTGTGCTGTACATACCGGCGCAGAGGTCTTGCGCCGAACTCCGGATCATAGGCTGCGTCCACAATCAGCTGCTTGGCGCTTTCCGTCAGGCGGCAGTTGATCTGCTGGTCTGCCAGTCGGCTGTTCAGCTTGTCGATTTGCAGGTCAATGATGCGGGTGATGTTGTCCTTGGTCAGAGGCTTGTAGAAGACAATCTCATCCAATCGGTTCAGAAATTCCGGACGGAAGGAGCGGCGCAGCAGTGACTGAACCTGGTCGATGGCGGACGGGGCAATGCTTCCGCTCTCATCGATGCCGCCGAGCAGATATTCGCTGCCCAGGTTGGAGGTGAGGATCAGAATGGTATTTTTAAAGTCTACCGTTCTGCCCTGGGAATCTGTAATCCGGCCATCGTCCAGTACCTGCAGCAACACATTGAACACATCCGGGTGCGCCTTTTCCACTTCGTCAAACAGCACGACGCTGTAAGGCTTGCGGCGCACGGCCTCGGTCAGCTGGCCACCTTCTTCGTAGCCCACATATCCGGGAGGCGCGCCGATCAGCCGGGAGACGGAGAATTTCTCCATGTATTCAGACATATCAATACGAACCAGGTTATTTTCATCGTCAAACAGGGCTTCAGCCAGAGCCTTGGCCAATTCGGTCTTGCCCACGCCTGTGGGGCCCAGGAACAGGAAAGAGCCAATGGGACGATTGGGATCCTGAATGCCGGCACGGCTGCGCTGGATGGCCTCCGTAACGCAGCGCACCGCCTCGTCCTGGCCGACTACACGCTTGTGCAGGATATTCTCCAGGTTCAGCAGCTTTTCCCGCTCACCCTGCACCAGCCGGGATACGGGGATGCCCGTCCAGCGTTCCACAATGCGGGCAATTTCTTCATCCGTGACCTTGTCCCGGAGAATGGCATTTTCCTTTCCGGATTGCGCCAGGTGCTCCTGCTGTTCCAGCTCCCGCTGGGCTTGGGGCAGGCGGCCGTATTTCAGCTCGGCGGCTTTTTCCAGGTCGTAGCGCTGCTCAGCGGCTTCAATCTGCCGGTTCAGATCTTCAATGGTCTCCCGGAGCTGCTGCACTTTGCCAATGGCATTCTTTTCGTTTTCCCATTGGGCTTTTTGTGCATTGAAATGATCCCGTTCTTCTGCCAGTTCTTTTTGCAGCTGCTGAAGTCGGCTCTTGGAAAGGGCATCTTCTTCCTTCTTCAGTGCGGCTTCTTCGATTTCCAGCTGGATGATCTTCCGGGAGACGGCATCCAGCTCCGTAGGCATGGAGTCCATCTCCGTGCGGATTTGGGCGCAGGCCTCGTCTACCAGGTCGATGGCCTTGTCCGGCAGGAACCGGTCTGTGATATACCGGTGGGAGAGGGTAGCGGCGGCAATGATGGCGGAGTCTGCAATTTTTACCCCATGGAACACCTCATAGCGCTCCTTCAGGCCACGGAGAATGGCAATGGTGTCCTCCACAGTTGGCTCATCTACCTGAACCGGCTGGAAGCGACGCTCCAGGGCGGCATCCTTTTCGATATACTGCCGGTATTCATCCAGAGTAGTAGCGCCGATGCAGTGCAGCTCACCCCGGGCGAGCATAGGCTTGAGCAGATTTCCCGCATCCATGCTGCCCTCAGTCTTACCGGCACCTACAATGGTATGCAGCTCATCGATAAAAAGGATGATTTGCCCGTCGGATTGTTTTACCTCATTCAGGACGGCTTTCAGCCGCTCTTCAAATTCGCCCCGGTATTTGGCACCGGCAATCAGGGCACCCATGTCCAGAGAGAAGATGGATTTGTCCTGGAGGGACTTGGGAACATCTTTCTTTACAATTCGCTGGGCCAGACCTTCGGCAATGGCGGTTTTACCAACGCCGGGTTCACCAATCAGCACAGGGTTGTTTTTGGTCTTCCGGGAGAGAATCCGGATCACATTCCGGATTTCTTCATCCCGCCCGATCACGGGATCCATTTTTTGCTCCCGTGCCCGTTTTACAAGATCGGTTCCGTATTTTTCAAGGGCATCATAAGTGCCCTCCGGGCTGTCGGAGGTAACACGCTGATTGCCACGAACGGTTTGCAGCGCTTTGAGCACAGCTTCTTTGGTGATCCGATAGTCTGCAAAGAGCCGGGCAACGCCGTCCTGAGCGGCTTCCAAAAGCCCCAGAAGAAGATGTTCCACGGATACAAACTCGTCTTTCATGGTCTTTGCCTGGTTTTCCGCAGAGGTAAAAGCCGCATCCACACCGGAACTGATATAGAACCGGTCTGCATCCCGGGAGCCGGTTACAGAGGGCACCTTACCCAGTTCGGTTTTTGCGGCGGCCTGCAGGCTTTCCACCGTGATGTCCATTTTTTTCAGCAGCTGCGGGATCAAACCTCCGTCCTGTCCCAGCAGTGCGCACAGCAGATGAATCTGCTCCATTTGCTGGTTGCTGGCGGAAATGGCCAGATTCTTGGCATCCTGGACAGCCTCCAAAGATTTTTGCGTATAGTTCTGAAAATTCATAGCTATCCTTCTTTCTTAGCCTTTAGCACTCTACATGAAAGAGTGCTAAAATTTATTTTGCCTATACTATACTCCATTTTCTCCAAAAGTCAAGGGTGAAACCGTTGAAATCACAGAATGTTTACATTTGGAAAATATGCACAAAGGAATCTGGAAACTGAAAAGTAGCTTAATATATATTTAACAAAAAAAGGCTTGCTTTTTTGAGAAAGAGGTGTATAATAAAAATAACAAATCCAAGATTCTTTCTTTTCATTTTCTTACCTCTCTTTTCTCTGGAAGCACCCGGTATGGTCTGGTCAACCATACCGGGTGCTTTCGTTTGCGAATACTTGCTCATTTCATGAACGTTTTGTGCACATTTGTCAAAGTAATCGCCATTGGTTGACAAAAGAACAAATCTGATATATAAATAAAGCACAAAAATAACGTGAAATAAAAAACAGCTTTGTCAATGATGACAAATGAAGCCAATGATTTTGGTGTAAAAGAAGAAAATCTTTGTGAAAAATACAATGGGCACCAGGCCTATTGAGAAATTGAAAGGGGAAACACAGTGAGCGTTACGATTTCTATTCAGAATGCATTGAAGAAGTATGGGGAGAATACCGTCATCCCAAATTTGTCTGTGGATATTAAGCCCGGTGAATTTTTTACCCTGTTGGGCCCTTCCGGTTGCGGCAAGACCACCCTGCTGCGTATGATCGCTGGTTTTAACAGCATCGAAGGCGGCGACTTCTATTTTAATGACAAGCGGATCAACGATCTGGATCCCGCCAAGCGCAACATCGGTATGGTGTTTCAGAACTACGCCATCTTCCCCCACATGACCGTCCGGAAGAACGTGGAGTTCGGTCTGAAGAATAAGAAGCTGCCCAAGGATCAGATCAAGGCACAGGCCGATGAATTCATGCAGCTGATGCACGTTGACCAGTATGCCGACCGTCTGCCGGAGCGCCTGTCCGGCGGCCAGCAGCAGCGTGTGGCACTGGCAAGAGCGCTGTGTATCAAGCCCGATGTGCTGCTGTTTGACGAGCCCCTGTCCAACCTGGATGCCAAGCTGCGTGTGGAAATGCGTACCGTTATCAAGAACATTCAGCACTCTGTAGGCATCACCACCGTTTATGTTACCCACGACCAGGAGGAAGCCATGGCGGTTTCCGACCGGATTGCCGTTATGAAGGATGGTGTGATCCAGCACATCGGCACGCCCAAGAACATCTATCAGCGTCCGGCAAATCTGTTCGTCTCCACCTTCATTGGCCGCTCCAATATCATGAACGGCAAGCTGAAAATGGTGGATGGCAAGGCTATGCTGGTAACACCCTCCGGCTACCAGGCGCAGATGAAGAACATCCAGCAGGGCTTCTGGCAGGATCAGGATGTGATCATGTCCATCCGTCCCGAGGAGTTCCTGGTAAACCGGGATGCCAATGCAGAGGGAATCCGTGCCACCGTGGACGATTGCGTATTCCTGGGACTGATGACCCACTACTTCGTCCACCTGGAATCCGGGGAAGAGGCAGAGATCATCCAGGAATCCTCCATCGACAATATCATTGAGCCGGGCACCCAGGTGAAGCTGACCCTGAATACCGACAAAATCAATCTCTTCACCGCCGACGGCAATACCAATATCCTCACCGGCGTCTGCAACGA
>CAZCRO010000075.1:0-9345 GCA_964501115.1 uncultured Oscillospiraceae bacterium | reverse complement strand
ATGGAACCCTTCGATATGTAATTTCCTATCCTGCCCCCCGGCCTGCCGGGGGGCGTTTTTGCTTGCGTTGGGATAAAAAATGGCTGCCTCCCATGACGGAAAAACCATGGGAGGCAGCCTTGTACCGCAAATAAAATCAAAATCATTTTTTGTCGGAAAAGCCCGCAGGGTTTTTCCGGCAGTCTTGGCTCCCCCCTCTGGGGGAGCTGGCGGCGAAGCCGACTGAGAGGGCATTTAAAAGCCGCCCTTTGGGCGGTTGCTTGCATGGCCTTCGCCGTGCCACCTCTGAGCTGTGCATTCAGTGGCTGTGCGCCGATTTGCGGCAATATCCACGAAACCAGAGGGAGAGATACATTTACCCCGGCTGCCGTTTTTCAGCCGGCAGCCGGGGTGTTTCTGGAATGATGGAAATGGGGCGCAATCAGCGCAGGATGGCGTTCAGCTTTTCTTCCAGTGCCTTGAGCACCTTGCTGGTCACACCCTCGGAGTCGGCGTCCGTCAGGGTGCGGTCATCGGCACGCAGCTCCAGGGAGAAGGCCATGCTCTTCTTGCCCTCGGCCACGCCGGTGCCACGGTAAATATCAAACAGCTTGACATCCCGCAGCAGCTTGCCGGCAGCCTGGGCAATGACGGTTTCAACCTGGGCGACGGTGATTTCTTCATCGCAAACCACCGCCAGGTCACGGCTGACAGCCGGGTACTTGGGCAGCGGGGTGTAGGTAGCTTCCGGCAGCAGCAGGGTGAGCATGGTGGAGAAGTTCAGCTCAGCGCAGAATACCTCGGCATCCATGCCGTAGTTCTTGGCAACCAGAGGGTGTACCTGACCCATTACGCCGATGTCCACGCCCTCTACGCTGATCCGGGCGCAGCGGCCGGGATGGTAGCTGGGGTTGTTCTTTTCGGCGGTGTATTCGGCCTTCTTCATCCGCAGGCCGGCGAAGATGGCTTCCAGTTCGCCCTTCAGGGTGAAGAAGGTCTCACCGGCGCCGTAGGTGCCGAACATCAGCATCTTGGGCTCCTGGGGCAGAGGCTGGCCTTCCTGGGGCAGGTAAACCTTGGCAACCTCATAGAGCTTGGCGCTGCGGTTGTGGTAGGCGTTGTTCCGGCTCAGAATCTCCAGCATGGAGGGCAGAGCGATGGTACGCATGATGGAGGTGTCCTCACCCAGCGGGTTCTGGATTTTCAGCACATTGCGCAGGGGGGAATCAGCAGGCAGACGGATCTGGTCGAACACCGTGGGGGAGACGAAGGAGTAGGTGATGATCTCGCTGTAGCCCATTGCGCGGCACAGGGTACCGGCCTTGGACTCCAGCTTCATCTCCTCGGAGTAGCCGCCCTGGGTAGCAGTCTTCAGCTCGGTAATGGGGATCTCGTTGTAGCCATAGGAACGGCCGACTTCTTCGGCAATGTCTGCCATGCGCACCAGGTCAGGCCGGAAGGAGGGAACCTGGATGGTATCGCCTTCCACGGGGATCTCCAGCAGCTGCAGGTAGCGCACCATGTCTTCTCTGGGGATGTTGGTGCCCAGCAGGTGGTTGATCTTTTCGGGCTCCAGAGGCAGGGTGCGGGGTTGGGGCACGTAGTTGATGACATCGATCATGCCGTCGAGCACATCACCGCACTGCAGCAGCTCTACCAGCTCGCAGGCACGTTCCACGGCGGGAACGGTCAGCATGGGATCCAGGTGCTTTTCGAATTTGCCGGAGGCATCGGTACGCATGCCCAGTGCCAGAGCGGTCTGGCGGATGGAGGTGCCGTCAAAGTTGGCGGACTCGAACACCACCATGGTGGTATCGTCCTTGATTTCGGAGTTTTCGCCGCCCATAATACCGGCCAGGCCGATGGCTCTGTTTTCATCGGCAATCACCAGCATGCCCGGCTTCAGGGCACGTACATTGCCGTCCAGCGTGGTCAGGCTTTCGCCTTCCTGGGCTTCCCGCACAACGATCTTGCCGGAGGAAACATACCGGTAGTCGAAGGCATGCATGGGCTGGCCGTACTCCAGCATGACATAGTTGGTGATGTCCACAATGTTGTTGATGGGGCGGATGCCGTTGGCACGCAGACGCTGGCGCAGCCACTTGGGGGAGGGAGCGATCTTAACATTGGCAACCATCCGGGAGGTGTAGCGGTTGCAAAGGTTTTCCGCGGGCACTTCCACATCCAGGTGCTCGAAGATGGAGCCTGCGTCGCTGCCGTGTACAACTGGCTCGTGGTGGCGCATGGTCTTGCCGAAGGCGGCGGCGGTTTCCCGTGCCAGACCGATGATGGAGTAGCAGTCGGGACGGTTGTTGGTGATTTCAAAGTCTACAACGGTGTCATCGTTGCCGATGACCAGATTGATGTCATCGCCGGGCTTTCCGGCATCCGGCTCCAGAATCCAAATGCCGTCGGCAAATACGCCGGGCAGGTCGTTCTGGGTCAGACCCAGCTCCTCAAAGGAGCAGAGCATGCCGTTGGACTTTTCGCCACGGAGCTTGCCCTTGGTGATGTGTACACCGCCGGGCAGCCAGGAGTTGTGCAGAGCGGCGGGAACCAGATCCCCAACGTTTACATTCTGGGCACCGGTCACAATCTGCACCGGCTCTTCCTGACCCACATCCACCTGGCAGATGAACATGTGGTCGGAGTTGGGGTGCCGCTCCATGGCCAGCACCTTGCCGATGACCACGTTCCTGATTTCCGCGTCCATCCGCTCCCAGGTTTCCACCTTCTGGCCGAATACGGTCAGGGTTTCCACGAATTCCTTATCGGAGATGTGGCTCAGGTCCACGAATTCCTCATTGATCCATTTTCTGTTCAGTTTCATTGTATTTCCTCCCCTTTAGAACTGGTTCAGGAACCGAACGTCGTTGTCGAAGATCAGACGCAGGTCATTGATCTTCAGGCGTCCCATGGCCATACGTTCCAGACCCATGCCGAAGGCAAAGCCGGAGTACTTCTCCGGGTCGATGCCGCAGTTTTCCAGAACTACGGGGTGTACCATACCGGCACCCAGCAGTTCAATCCAGCCTTCGCCGTGGCAGGTGGAGCATACCTGGCCGTCCTGCTCACCGGTGCCGTGGCACTTGTGGCACTGCATATCCATTTCGCAGCTGGGCTCGGTGAAGGGGAAGTGGTGAGGACGGAAGCGCATCTGGGCGTTCTCACCGTATACCTTGCGCATGATGCCAATCAGGGCACCCTTCAGGTCGCCCATGGTGATGTCCTCGGCAACCACCAGGCCTTCGATCTGGTGGAACATGGGGGAGTGGGTGGCATCGGCTTCATCCTTACGGAATACACGGCCGGGAGCCAGAATGCAGATGGGGGGCTTGGCGTTTTCCATAACCCGGATCTGCATGGGGCTGGTCTGGGTGCGCAGCAGCACGCTGTCGTCATCGGTGAAGTAGAAGGTGTCGCTCCGGTCCCGGGAGGGGTGGCCTTCCTCAATGTTCAGCCGGGTGAAGTTGTAGCTGGCCAGCTCCACTTCGGGGCCTTCCACCACCTGGTAGCCCATGCCCACAAAGGTATCCTTGATCTGCTGCAGCACCTGGTTCATGGGGTGCTGGTGTCCCAGGGGGACGGTTTCACCGGGGATGGTCACGTCGATGGCTTCGGCAGCCAGCTTGGCCTCCAGGGCGGCAGCGTGGATGGTAGCCTTGCGGCTTTCCAGCTTTTCTTCAATGGCGGCACGGACAGAGTTGGCCATCTGACCCATGATGGGGCGCTCCTCTGCGGAGAGCTTGCCCATCTGCTTCAGGACGGCGGTCAGCTCGCCCTTCTTGCCCAGCAGCTTGACCCGCAGCTCTTCCAGAGCGGCAGGGGTAGTGGCATCGTCCAAGGCGGCCAGCGCTTGGGCACGGATGCTTTCCAATTGTTCTTTCATGTGTTCTCCTCCTGTAAAAAGGGTATAAAAAAAGCCTTTTCATCCCCAAAATCGGGACGAAAGGCAAACCTTCCGCGGTACCACCCGCAATTCATGGCACAAGCCATGCACTTTCGGACGCAAACACGCCCAAGACGGATAACGGCGTCACCCGACCAACCCTACTCGGCACACCTTTCAGGCGGCGGCTCCTGGGAGAAAGCCAATGTACTCCCACGTAAGCGGCTCTCACCATCCCGCTCTCTCTGAAACGTGCCCCAAGCACACGGCAGCCCAATCGCAGCTTTTTGCATTACCAAACTATCTTAGCACAACTCACCTGTTTTTGCAAGTAGTTTTTCTAACCCTCCGGGATTTTGCAAAAATTATTTTCATCCAGTTTTTGAACAATTTATGTCCAAGTTATTGACAAGCATTTACTTTCTGATATACTTTTATTATAGACAAGATCGTTATTTTATCTGATAACGGTTCTGAAAAGGAGATGTAGCTATGACAAAACGGATTCTCAGTTTCCTTCTCTGCTTTGCCATGGTCGTTGGTGTGTTTCCAATGGAAGCGCTGGCTGTGGAAGAGCAGACTCACACCTGCGTCTGGCGCTTCACGCCTACGGAAGACGCATTGGCGCACACGGCTGTGTGCGAACAGTGCGGCGAATGCTACACGGAAGAGCACTGCTTCCTGGAGGGCGTATGCCAGCTGTGCGGCCAGGAAGAGGACGCTACCGCTCCCACGCAGGCACCTGAACAGCCCTCCGAAGCCGAGACGGTAACCCTGCCCTCCGAAGAGCCGAAGCCCTCCACGGAGCCGGAACCCACCGAAAGCACCACCGCATCTCCGGAGGAAGTCCCCGGACAGACCGCCCCCGTCTGCCCGCATACCGTCACCCAGGAAGTGGAAGCGCTTGCCGCCACCTGCACCCAGCCCGGCAAAGCCGCCGGTGTGGTGTGCGGCGACTGCGGGGAAGTCCTCTCCGGGTGTGAAGAGCTGCCTGCCCCGGGGCACAGCTATATCCAGGGCGTATGCAGCGCATGCGGCTTCCTCTGCACACATTCCGATACGGAAGATCGGGAAGAATCCCTGGAAACGCAGCAACCCGCCGGAACCTACTGCCTGGAATGCGGCATGCTGCTGCCGGAGGAAGATGCTGAAAGCAGCCTCCCCTATGGTTTCGCCGGAACGCCCGAGGGATATACCCTGACGGAAGAAACCCTGTCCGAAAAGCAGCGCCTGCTGGAAAAGAACGTGCTGAGTGCCTTTGAACAGCTGGAAGCAGGCACCCACTACGAGGAAAATGCCATCATGTTCTGGGCGGATACAGAAGAGGAAGCCCAGTTGATTGCCCAGGCTTACAGCGCCCAGCTGTGCTCCTATGGCAACTTCATCGGCGTTGCCCAGCTGACCACCGCCACCGTAGGCCAGGCTTTCGCCGCCGCACTGGATGCGGAGCTGGCTCTGCCTCTGGTAGAACCTGTGTATATTTCCGAAGCCCCTGTCATTTCCGATGAAGTTCCCGCGGACGGCACCGTATCCGCCTTTGGCATTTGGGCACCGGAACTGCAACAATGGGAGGACTTCAAAGACGGCGACCCCGCATTGCGCTACCCCAACAGCTATAACTACCCGTGGTATCACGACATGGTGAATACCTACGGAGCCTGGGGCGTCTCCATGGGCAGCGGCGTGACCGTTGCCGTCATCGACTACCCGGTAGATTCCAGCCATCAGGATCTGAGCGGCCGGGTCACCAACCTTTACAGTGGCGGTGGCACCAGCTTCTATACCAGTGCCGGCAACCACGGCACCCATGTGGCCGGTATCATCGCCGCTGCCCAGGGCAATGGTTACGGCGGCGCCGGTGTTGCCCCCAAGGCCACGATTCTCTCCGTTGGCATTATGGACAACGCTCACCCAAGCTTTTCCTGGAGCTTCCTCGCCCAGGCCATCAACGCGGTTGTCTCCCGGCGCGACGTTCAGATCATCAACATGAGCCTGGGTGGCCCCTGCAGCTACAGCAGCACTCTCCAAAGGGCACTGAACAACGCCTATGACCACAACATCACTGTCTTTGCCGCCAGCGGCAACACCGGCTCCAACGCCGTCTCTTCGCCGGCAGCCATGGATCACGTCATTGCCGTTGCCTCCGTAAACCGGGACGGTACCTTGTCTGATTACTCCAACTATGGCACCTGGGTGGATTTGTCCGCACCGGGACAGTATATTTACGCCACCCTGCCGGGAAACAAATACGGCGTCATGAGCGGCACCTCTATGGCCTGCCCGGTAGCCTCCGGCATAGCGGCCCTGTACATCAGCGCCCTGGGCTATAATCCCGGCCCGGACGCCGTGGAGAAAGCCATGAAGAAGGCTGTAAACAGAGGCACCGGCAGTCAGATGGGCACCGGAATCATAGACGCGTCCAAGCTCTTCACCTCGGACAAAACTGCGCCTTCCATCGGTATTTACACCGCCCGCACCATTGCGCAGAGCCTGGAAGAAGAGAACGCCACCGGCGTGACCGCCCAGGAGGCAACGCCCATCACCGGCGAGGAATATGCCCGGATTCTGGCAGACGAAAGCTATACCGTGGCCGTATCCAATGAAGAAGGGGATGCCCGCTACCTCTTTGTCCAGGAGGAAGAGGCTGACCTTTCCACTATGGGACTTACCAGCAACAAGGATCTGGTGATCGGCCCGGGCGCAAAAGCTACCAATGCCCACACCCTGGTGTATACCACCGATGGTTCCACACCCACAATGAAGGAGGGACTCATCACCAACGGCTACGTGGTAAAAACCTCCACCGGCATCCGGATCAACCTTGCCCAATTTGCCACCGGCAAGAGAATCACCGTCAAAGCCGCCTATATTTCCGGCATGGGTGTTATGAGTAAGGTTGCCACCTACAGTTTCACTGTCAATAAAGCTGATTATGTGCAAAGTGTCCGCATTGAAGGCAGCGCAATTCTGATCCCCGGAAAATCCTCCACACTGACCGCCATTGTGGAGCCGGTTGCCATTTCCAGGCAGGATGTTACCTGGGAAATGATCAGCAGATCTTCCAGTGCTCCGGGGGCAAAAATCAGCAGCAAGGGTTTGCTCACAACCAGAAACACCGACCGTGGTTTCATCCGGATCCGGGCAACCAGCAAGGCAGACCCCTCCAAATACGCCACAATCGATATAATCCTGCGTGAGCTGACTCCGGTGAAAACTCTGACCCTGGATCGTAAGAGTGACATTCTCGGATTCGCTGCCACCGCGGACGGAAACGGTATTGGACGCACCCGGCTGAAAGTTACCCAGATGGTCACTACCCGGGGAGAAAATGTTCTGGGTGACCCGGATTACGATGTTACATGGACCAGCAGCAACCCCAGCATCGCCTCTGTAGACTCTACCGGCCTTGTAACTGCCCAAAGCCTGGGCAAGGTGACCATCACCTGTACCGCCACAGACGGCAGCAAAAAGAACGCAAAGTGTACCATCACGGTCGTCACGCCGCCGGACGCAATTCTGGTCAGTGGCCAGAGCCACATCGCCCAGGGAAAATCCGCTGGGTATAAGCTGGAATTCTATCCCGCCAACGCCAACAAGACCGTCCAGTGGCGGGTGGAAGATGCCGACGGATACGCACCTTCCGGCATAACCATCACCTCTTCCGGCAGAGTAACCGTATCCAAAACCGCACCGAAACAGACCTTCTACGTAAAAGCCTATTCCATCACCGGCAGCACGGTCGGCTCCCAGGAGGTTACCGTCAGCGAGCCTGTAAAGTATATCAACATATATACAGTCGGCAGCCAGAACCCGCCCGCCGTCCAGTATAACAAAAACGGTACGCTAAAATCCCTGACGCTGTACAGCAGCGATGTGCCGGAAACCGGCAGCTTCAACGAGCAGCGGGTTACGTTGAGCAGTTACTCCAATTCCACTGTAACCACAGACTGGAGAACCAGCAACGCAAGCATTGTCTCCATCGAAAACGCAAGCAACGGCATGACTCTGGTCGCCCACAAGGCCGGCAAAGCTACCATCACCTGTACGGCAAGCGACGGTTCCGGAAAGAGAGCCTCTGTATCCGTTACGGTCACCACTCCCGCCTCCTACATCACCATAGAATCCAGCCTGAAAACAGCATACGGCACCAGTGATCCTTACAGACTGGACAGCCACGCCTTCCCCCAGAACATGGGCTACTACGCGCCTACCCTGGCAGCGGGAAAGAGCGCCAACAACAAAGCCACCCTGGGCAGCACCTACGGAAAGCCCGGCAGTGCAAAAATCCGCTGGTCTTTCGAAGTGTTTCAAGGAACCCAGCGCATCACCTCCGAGGTGACCCGGAACAAGCTGGTGACGCTCAGCTCCTCGGGCAGATTGTCCGTCCACAAAAACTTCTCCAATTACTACGGAAACCTGAACGGAAGCACCAAATACTACGCTCTGGTGTACGCAACGGTGGACTACGGAACCCACACCGTTACCGGCAGCATCCCTTACCGGATCGTCTCGCCTACATCCATAATGAAGTTTGAATCCAAAAACTATGCGATTTCCTCCAGTGCCATCAATGATGGCTATGTCTATAAGCTGTATTTCCTGTCAGACTGCTTTGCCAATAATGTAACCATCACCAGCAGCAACCCCAAGGTTCTGTCATTGGCAGCTTCCAACGAACGGGTAAGGAGTGACAAGGGCGGCCTCTATGTCTCGGTGGCGATCCACGGGAAAGGCTCCGCAACCATCACCATGGTTGCCAACGACGGCAGCGGCAAACGGGCAACCACAACGATGCGGGTGAAATAAGCCCGGGAAAGGACGCTTATGAAAGCCAAAGTCGTATTTCCAATCCTGCTCTGCCTGCTTCTGTTCGGCTGCGGGAAGAAAAACACAGTCACCACCCCGGAGCCGGTTCTGCCGGATCTCCCCTACGAAAACCTGACCTGCTGGGCGGACAGCGCCCGGCAGGCCGAAGAAATCGCCCAAAGCTACGGGATAGAGCTGTGCAGCTACCAGCTGAACATCGCCACCTACCACACCGAAGAAGACCCCGCCCAGGTCATCCAGCGTGGCAAATCCCAGGGCCTGCCGGAACTGGAACTGAATACCCCGGTAGACGGGGAATGAAGCCCAGCTGTCTGATTTGTCTCGTGCGTGTAAAACATTTCGGGAGCGTATCGCCATCGATACGCTCCCGAAAATTATATTGAAATTTCTGTGCGACAGACTGCAGGAGAATTGTTGGAAAGCCCTACAGGGATTTTTCAACAGTCAGTATTCCCCAAAACCATGTTTCCGGGAATACTTTTTGTCCAAGAAAAAAAATCCGCTGCGCACTCTGGGATGGGTGCGCAGCGGTTGGGGATTGGGGGATTAGACCATAGCGGCGGTGATGATGGCCATCTTGTAGACTTCGTCTGCGTTGCAGCCGCGGGACAGGTCGTTGATGGGAGCGGCCAGACCCTGCAGGATGGGGC
>CAZCRO010000074.1:0-9470 GCA_964501115.1 uncultured Oscillospiraceae bacterium | reverse complement strand
TGGTCTTGCCGCAACCGGAAGGGCCCAACAGGGTAAAAAATTCACCGGGCTTAATGGAGAGGTTCAAATCCGGGATAATCACATTCTCCCCGTATTTCTTTAACGCATGGGTGATGCTGATGCTTACACTCATATAGATCTTCCTTTCTTTCTCGTGTTGCGGGCTTGTTGGTTGTTTCCAACACCTTTGTTATATTCTAACATCGCAAAACGTTGTTTGCAACAAGAAATTGCAAAAATACCAACCAAAAAAGCCCCTCTCTTTTTGGTTATTTACACCATCTTTTGATTGAGGCAATCACAAAGCATTGCCAAACAACCATTTTGTGCTATAATAGCTTTACACATATGGACTATAATTGGGCTGTAAATACAAATGGAGGTAACACAATGAACGCGGACGAGCGAAGAGCGCGGATTGAGAGTCTGGTTAACATGAGCGGTGAGGTTTCCTTTGCGGAAATCAAGGCAGTCCTTCCGGATGTATCCGAAATGACCATCCGCCGGGATATGGAGTTTTTGGGACAGAACAATAAAATCATACGGGTTTTCGGAGGCGCAAAATCCGTCAACTATCTGCTTGGCGCTTCCGAGGCCGCATATCCCAAGCGCAGCATCGAGCAGACGGAAAGCAAAGAGCAGATTGCCCGGAAAGCCCTGCAACTTCTGCATAACGATTCCGCCGTGTTTATCGGCTCCGGAACCACCACCACACAGCTGGCACGGATCTTCCCCAACGGCAAATACTTCGTCACCACTACGGGTATGAACTGTGCCATTGAGCTCTCTGCCCTGCCGGATATATCTCTGGTGATGCTGGGCGGCAGTGTAAACAAAAACAGTTTCAGCGTCAACGGCACCATTGCCGACAAAATGATCAACGAGATGCATTTCAGCATTGCCTTCCTGGGCGTAAGGGGATATATCCCCGGAAGAGGCTTCACCACCAGCGTGACAGAGGACTTTGTCCTGCGGCAAAGCATCGTAAAAAACAGCGACTGCACGGTGATCCTCATGGATTCCAGCAAGGTCGGCTGCACCGGAGGGAACAACTTTGTATTCGCCTCTCCGGACTCCATTGATTATCTGATCTCCGACGATAAGCTCCCGGCAAAGGTCAAAGAAGAGCTGGAAGCCTCCGGCACCATTGTGCTGTAAAGAAAAAACCACAAGCCTCTCTCCCCCATCGGGGGACGGATGGCTTGTGGTTCTTTTTCGCAAAAAGCACCTCCCGGATTGCTCCGGGAGGTGAGAGGTATTTCAGGGAAAAATGTCTACTCAGGGCAGCAGGTTCTCGTTGATGTTCCAGCAGACATAGTAGGTACCGATCTGGCCGGCAACTACGAACTCGGTGGGGTAGTCAACCTTCAGAGCAGCGATTTCGTTGGTGGGAACATCGTCGATCAGCAGCCAGTCACCGTTCTTGAAGTTGGTGAGCATGTTGTTGGCGTCGTCGGACAGGTAGAACTTCAGCTCTTCCATGGTGACGTTTTCAGCATCGAAGTAGTTCTGGTTCTTGGTCAGGGTGATGACGGAGTTGTGATCCCAGCCGGTCATCTCGTAAGCGCCGTTGGAAACGAAGGTGGAAGCATCGGTGCACCATGCCTCGTTGGCAACTACATCCTCACGGACGGGGAACAGGGTGGGGAATGCCAGCAGCTCGTTCCAGTAAGCAACGGCATTGTTCAGGGTAACAACCAGGGTCTTGTCGTCGGTAGCTTCCACAGCCAGATCGTTGGGGTAGCCCTTCACGTTCTCCAGCATGTAGCCGTAGTCAGCAGCCAGTTCTTCAGAAGCAGCGCGCTTCCAGGCAAAGGCAAAGTCAGCAGCGGTCAGATCAACGCCGTCGGACCACTTCAGGCCGTCCTTCAGGGTGTAGGTGTAGGTAACAGTGCCGTCATCGTTGACAACGGGATCGGGCAGGTCAGCAGCGCAGTCAGCTACGATGACCAGGTTGCCGTTGGCATCGGTATCCCACTTGGCCAGGCCTGCGAACAGGTGGCTGCACAGGGTAGCGCCGTCAACAGAGGAGTTCAGAGCGGGGTCCAGAACGTCGGGCTCGGAAGCGATACATACGCTGATGGTGTCGGTAGCGCCGGCTACGTCAGCCTTGTAGAAGTACTTGTAGCCCAGGGGGTTGGAGAAGAAACCGTTGACGGAATCATCCAGCATGTAAATGTCGGTGTAGAAGTACAGAGGAACGATGCAGCCGGAATCCATCAGCATATCTTCAGCGATGTGCATCATAGCATAGCGGCTCTCGGAATCGGTGCAGGACTTGATGGCAGTGATCAGCACGTCGTAGGTCTCAGCCCAGGTGCCGTTCTCCACCTTGGTGTCAAAGCCGTAGGGGGTCAGATCCAGGCTGTAAGCCTTCACATTGGCGTGGTCACCCTTGCCGAACTGGACATCGTTGTTACCGGAACCGGTGGTCCACATATCCAGGAAGCAGATAGGATCGTTGTAGTCAGCCAGCCAGCCGTTACGGGCAACAGAGTAGTCGCCAGCCTTACGGGTGTTCAGGAAGGTGTTCCACTCCTGGTTTTCCAGGTTCATGGTGATGCCAACACCGGACAGGACGTTGGACAGGTACTCACCAATGGCCTTGTGGCCTTCGGAAGTGTTGTACAGGTAGGTCAGAGTGGGGAAGTTGGTGAACTGACCAGTGGTCTCATCGTAATCATAGTACTTGCTCAGGATCTCAATAGCCTTCGTGAAGTTGTCTTCGTAAGCGTCCTCGGATACATCCCAGTAGCCATCAAAGCCATCTTCGTGGCCGGCGTTCTTATAGAACTGAGAACCGTCGGCATCGGTCATGCCCATAGCAACGAAGGAAGAAGCGGGAACCTGACCAGCCTGGCCAATTTCCTCTACGATGTAGTTGCGGTCATACAGCAGGGAGATAGCACTGCGGATCTCAGCCTCAGCAACGGCCTTTTCTTCGGCGGTCATGTTGCTGGTATCGATCTTAACAGCTTCGGTGGGAGTTTCGGCAGCGGCATCGGTAGCAGCGGGAGCATCGGTGGCAGGGGCTTCGGTCTTAGCGCCACAAGCAGCCATGCTAAGTACCATAACAGCAGCCAAAAGCAGAGCGATCAGTTTCTTCATTTTTCATTTTCCTTTCTCATGATGATTTATCTCCAAATCCCTTTGGGACTTGAATTCGGATGGATGTACTTGCCTCAGCCGATTTCATTCAGCCGGTGGCAGGCAACATAGTGACCGGAGGAAACCTCCTTGAATTCCGGCATGCTGAGCGCACACTGTTCCGTTGCGTAGGGGCAGCGGGTGCGGAAGGGGCAACCGGAGGGTGCATTCAGGGGACTGGGAATATCGCCGGTAAGAACAATACGCTTGTTCTCTCTGGCCCGCTTGGGATCCGGCAGCGGAACCGCGGACATCAGGCACTTGGTATAGGGGTGGAGGGGATGATCGTAAATCTCCTTTGCATCCGCCAGCTCTACCATTTTACCCAGGTACATAACGGCGATTCTGTCGGAAATGTGACGCACGACCAAAAGATCGTGGGCAATGAACAAATAGGTCAATCCCATCTGATCCTGAAGCTCATCGAACATATTGATCACCTGTGCCTGGATGGAAACGTCCAGTGCGGAAACAGGCTCGTCACACACAACAAACTGGGGGCTCATAGCCATAGCCCGGGCGATGCCGATTCTCTGGCGCTGGCCGCCGGAGAACTCGTGGGCATACCGGTTGGCATGCTCGGCATTCAGGCCGACCTTTGCCATCAGATCCAGAATGCGCTCTTCCCGCTCCTTCTTATTGGCGTACATTTTGTGTACATCCAGAGGTTCACCGATGATGTCGGAAACCGTCATACGGGGATTCAGGGAAGAATAGGGATCCTGGAACACCATTGCGGATTTCTTCCGGTATTCCAGAATGTCTTTTTTCGTTTCAATCTTCTTTCCATCGAAGAAAATCTCACCGGCCGTGGGCTTATACAGGTGCAGCAGCGTTCTGCCAACCGTTGTCTTGCCGCAGCCGCTTTCGCCAACCAGACCCAGGGTTTCTCCCCGGTGGATGGAGAAGGATACATCGTCCACAGCCTTCAGAGGCTTGCTGGTGAAGGCACCGGTGGAGATATTAAAGTATTCCTTCAGGTGCTTTACTTCCACAAGGGTATCAGCCATTGCCTTCACCCTCCTTTTCCATTTGTTCTTTCACGTTCATCCAGCACGATGCCTGGTGATATTCGTTGATCTGCATCCGGTCGCACCGCTCCCGCAGGCAAATCTTCATTGCCGCATCACAGCGGGGGGCGAAGGGACAACCGGCAGGCATATTCAGCAGGTCGATGGGGGTACCGGTAATCGGCTCCAGCTTCTCACCGTCATTGTCCATCGTGGGGATGGAACGCATCAGACCCTTTGTGTACTCATGCTTGGGGTTGTAGAAAATCTCATCCGCTGTACCCTGCTCACAAATGGAACCGGCATACATAACAATCACTTCGTCGCACATCTGTGCCACAACACCCAGGTCGTGGGTAATCATGATGATGGCCATGCCCAGCTCTTTCTGCAGCTTCTGCATCAGCTCCAGAATCTGTGCCTGAATGGTCACGTCCAGAGCGGTGGTGGGCTCGTCGGCGATCAGGATGTCCGGCTCACAGGCCAGCGCCATGGCGATCATAACTCTCTGGCGCATACCGCCGGAAAACTCGAAGGGATACTGATTCATCCGCTTTTCCGGCTCATTCACATTGACCAGCCGGAGCATTTCCACTGCCCGGTCGTAGGCCTGCTGCTTATTCCGGTCGGTATGGAGCAGGATGGCTTCCATCAGCTGGTGGCCGATGGTGTAGGTGGGGTTCAGAGAGGTCATGGGGTCCTGGAAGATAATGGAAATCTTGTTGCCCCGGATATTCTTCATTTCCTTCTCCGGCAGGCCTACCAGTTCCTGGCCGTCCACCTTGATGGAACCGGAAACGATCTTGCCGTTCTTTTCCAGAATCTGCATAATGGAATAGGCGGTGACGGATTTGCCGGAGCCGGACTCACCTACAATGCCCAGCACCTTGCCATGATCCAGATAAAAGGAAACACCGTTTACAGCCTTTACCTCACCTACGGGGGTGAAGAAGGAAGTGTGCAAATCTTTAACTTCTAGCAATGCCATAATTTGTGTTCTCCTTTCTATCAGCGCTTCAGCTTGGGGTCAAACGCATCCCGCAGGCCGTCGCCGAACAGGTTCAGGGACAGAACGATCAAAGAAATGGCAATGGCGGGAATTACCAGACGGTAGGGGTAGCTGTTGATGCCGTTCAGAGCATCGGAAGCCAGGCTGCCCAGGGAAGGCATGGGAGCATTGACGCCCAGACCCAGGAAGGACAGATAGCTCTCTGTAAAGATGGCACTGGGAATCTGCAAAGCGGTGGAGATGATTACCACGCTGATGCAGTTGGGAAGCAGATGCTTGCGGATGACCCAGCCACCCTTTGCGCCGGTTGCCCGGGCTGCCAGAACATACTCCTGCTCTCTCAGGGAGAGGATCTGGCCACGGATCAGACGGGACATGCTCACCCAGTACAGCAGGGCGAACACCAGAAACAGTGCGATGATGTTGCTGCCAAGTCTGGCAAGCACGGTGCCTTCGATGGCCTCACCCAGC
Organism: uncultured Oscillospiraceae bacterium; assembly: GCA_964501115.1. Lineage (GTDB taxonomy): Bacteria > Bacillota > Clostridia > Oscillospirales > Oscillospiraceae > Faecousia. The sequence goes on along the minus strand of CAZCRO010000074.1, from coordinate 3,833 downwards.
GTGACCTTCATAACGGTGGCCAGCATGATGACCATCAGGGTATCCGGCAGGGAATAGATAATGTCAACGATACGCATGATGACCAGGTCCACTTTACCGCCGCAGTAACCGGCGATGGAACCCACCGTCATGCCGATGATCAGCACGATGATACTGGCGAAGAAACCAACAGCCAGGGAGATCCGGGTGCCGTACACCACACGGATGAAGTAATCCCGTCCGGAGGAATCGGTGCCGAATACGTGGGGGAAGACCTTCTCTCCGTTGGCGATCTTCTTGAGCTCGGTCTTGCCGTATTCAAAGGGAGCCAGGTTGTTATAGGAGCTGTCCACGGGCTTGCCGGGGCGAACACCCAACATGGTATCATACTTGTACGGCCAGAATGCGGGGATAATGATAGAAGACAGGGCAATAATTACAATCAGAATCAGGCTCAGAAAGGCGATCTTGTTTTTCACCAGACGCTTCATACCATCTTTAAAGAAGGTGGTAGAGGGTCGCATCTGAACCATGTATTCCTTCTCTGCCTCGGTGGCGGGAATGAAATCATCCAGATCCACGTGGAGGCTGAAGGGTCTTGTTTTCTTTTCCATTGGGCTGCAGCCTCCTTAATCCAACTTGATCCGGGGATCTACCACGGTGTAGAGAATATCACTGACCAGGTTCATCACCACGATCAGGATAGCCAGCACGATGGTGGTACCCATAATCAGAGGATAATCCCGGCCGGTGATAGAGCTGACGAATACACGGCCAACGCCGGGCACCGCAAAGATCTGCTCCACAACCAGAGAACCGGTGACGATGTAAGCAAGCATGGGGCCAAAGTAAGTAATGACGGGAATCAGGGAATTCTTCAGCGCATGGCCGAAGATGATCTTTGCCGGGGCAACGCCCTTGGCTCTTGCGGTACGGATGTAATCCTGCCCCAGAACATCCAGCATGGAGGAGCGGGTCAAGCGGGTGATGTAAGCCATGGGATACAGGGAAAGGGTGATAATGGGAAGGATCAGACCCTTGGCGGTTTCACCATTGGCAGGAACCACACCCAGCCTTACGGAGAACACCAGCAGAAGCAGCGTACCCATTATAAACGATGGCATGGAGACGAAGGCGGTGGTGATGACCATGATCACCTTATCCAGAATGGAATTCCGGCAGAGGGCTGCGATACAGCCCAGCACGATGCCGGTAGCCAGGGCGAACACGGCGGCGATCAGACCCAGCTTGGCGGACACCTTCATACCATCAAAAATCACATCCACGACCTGGCGGCCACGGAGCTTGATGGAGGGGCCGAAATCGAACTTGGTAACAATGTCCTTCAAATAGGTGACATACTGTTCCATAACCGGCTTATCCAAACCGTACTTGGCTTCCAAAGCCTTCTTCGCAGCCTCGGACACAGCTTTTTCGCTGAGGAACGGGCCACCGGGAACGGCGTGCATAACAAAAAACGTAACGGTAATAACCACCCAAACTGTCAGCAGCGCCAGGAGAATTCGCTTTAGGATATACATAAGCGTTTTTGTGTTCATCCTGCTCTTCCTTTCCAATCTTTCTTGTTCACGCGCAATGCAATGCGGTAATTTATGTTCTGCATTATAGCAGATTTGAAGTTTCGTTTCAATTGTATAAAGTCCCAAAGCTTCCCCGAGATTTTTGGCACATTTGTGGAATTTAACAAAATTTAACATTTCCGCTATTTTCTTTGCAAATCGTTTTCCAGCAAGGACAAGCATCCTTTGCATGCGCACACCTCCGCTGCATGGCTACGGTTGTTCTTTACAAGCGTACACTTTTTCCGATATGGCCGTCATTGAAGCACAAATTCAAAATGAATTTGTGCGTATATTATTCATCTTTATGCAGTATTCCGTTTTTCATTTTACGCAAGTTGCAATTTATTTCTTGTATTTTCGCAATATTCTGTTCAAAATCCGTCTTTTTTCGCACTCGCCAGGCGTACAAACAGCCTCCGCATACGTACATTTTCTGCATTTCTGCCCAACAGAAGGCTGTGTCATTTTTCGCAGGCAGCGCAGCATCAGGCTGTGCAGATTGCTGAACCGGGATGCAACCGGCAGGTTTCCCCGGGGCAGTCTGCCCTTCCTTCTATTATATATAGAAAAACACCCCCGGAATCCGACTGCGCAGGCAGCCGGATTCCAGGGGCGGCAAAATCTCTTCCGTTTTTACTTGTCTTCCCGGTACATATCTGCCTGGGACTGCCACAGTGTTTTATAGTACCCGCAGCGCCGGAGCAGTTCCTCATGGGTGCCGAAGTCCAGGAGTCTGCCTTCCCGCAAAACCAGTACCTTACTGCAAAGCTGCACCACACCCAGGCGGTGGGTAACGATCAACCCAATGCGCCCCCGGCAGCTTTCCCGGAAGGTTTGATACAGTTCCGTCTCTGCCAGCGCATCGATGGCCGCAGTGGGTTCATCCAGGATCAGCAGCTTTGCATCCTTCTGGATGCATCTGGCTATCGATACCTTCTGCCATTCTCCGCCGGACAGCTCCAGCCCACCAAACTCCTTGCCCAACATTGTTTCCAGGCAATTTTGGGTTGCGTACTTTTCCAGCCCTACTTTCTCAAGAACCGCTTTCAGACCGGGATACACCTCACCCGTGACACGCCGCAGCAGGATGCTTTCCGCCAGGGTATATTTCAGCTTGTTTTGAGGCTGCGGAATGATTGCCACCTGCGTTGCTATGTTTTCCGGCGCATAGGCCGCAATATTCTGCCCGTCCCAATAAATCTGCCCTGTGTCGGCTGTGTATTGCCCCGTCAGGAGCTTGGAAATGGTGGTCTTTCCGCATCCGTTTTTTCCAACGATTGCCGTCACCTTTCCGGCAGGGAAAACGGCGCTCAGGTTGTCTATCGCCACATGTTCACTTTGCGGATAACGAAACGTAAGGTTCTCTACCCGGATGGACGTTTCCAGTTCCGGCGTGCCCTGGGCTTTCTTTTCCGGGCCGGTATTCCCCTCTTCGCCCAGAAAAGCTCTGAAATACCCCACCTGTTTCAAATCCCCCGGGAAGCTTCCCAGAAGATCAAACGCCTCGGACAAGCTCGCCTGCACACTTTGGAAGGCATAAACACAGGCGCACAGGGAAGATACCGGTACACTTCCCTGCCTTACCTCCCAAACCACAAGCAGCAGGGAGCAGAGGAAGCCCAGCACATTCAGCATCTCACACAGGCAATCGGTTTTTGCGTTTTTGAGATATTCGGTATGGATTTTATTTGCAGAACAGAAAGAATTGCCGTTGCAGAGCCAATCAATGCCGTAAACACAACTCTCCCCGGGGAAATGCCATACAGCATCCCCAGGAGGGTACAAATATCTTTTATCATTTCAGGTATCCCTTCTTATTCTAAAAATATCTGGTGCAATTTCTTCGGAAATTGCAATTATCCTCATATAATAATCCATATTTATACTAAATTCTGCTTTTTGGCAAGATGTCTTCTTTTTTTCCATAATCATATTGTATGTACAGCCACCATTGCATATAGGGTAATTGGCGCACGTCGCACATCCATCTGTTCTCCTATCTCCCTTCTGCATCGCTTGTTTTACCACAAGTGTTCCGGGATTCTTGCTGTATTCCTCATATTTGGAAATTAAAAACTCTTCATCTCCCAGGCCAGATATACACGAATATACATCACCGTTCGGTGCAAACACAAATTCGTTTACACTTGTAGCAATACATCTTGGGCAACACCGCATAAATGCAAAAATCCGCATAATACAGTGGGTACCAAATAAAAACTGTGGATAATCTCTAAATTTATGTCCGCAAAGGCGCACTGATTCAAGCCG
>CAZCRO010000073.1:0-9598 GCA_964501115.1 uncultured Oscillospiraceae bacterium | reverse complement strand
CGGCGGGCCTTGGACACTTTACACTTAGGGACAGCCATGGTGACACCTCCTTGGTAAAACTGCTTTTCACAGCATCAATATGGATTTACTTCTCAAGAAGCTGCTTTAAAGCAGCAAATCGGGGATCCAGCTCTTTCTGGCAATTGCAGGGGCCTTCGTTCAGGTTCTTGCCACAGCGGTAGCACAAACCCTTGCAGTCCTCTTTGCAAAGCAGCTTGGAATCCAGATTCAGTACGAAAAGATTCCGCACAATGTCATCCAGATCGGCGCTGTCTCCCTCCAGAGGGAATACCCTATCATCCTCGTTCTCTTCGTTGCTCAGCTCGGTAACCAGCACAACATCGATGGGAAACTCCACCTTGCGGCTGAACTCTGTGGTACACCGGTCGCAAATGCCATGGATTGTGGTAAACAGGTTGCCCTGCATGACCAAAACTCCGGCGGTGTTGCGCACGGTCCCCTGCGCCTGTACAGGCTCGGTAACCGGGTAGCTGATGCCATAACAAAGATCACTCAGATCTACACTGGTTGAAAAGGGAACCGATGCGCCCGGACGATCCATAATAGAAGAAAGCCCTAACAGCATACTATCCCCCCTCTCAAACTCATGCTAAAGTATTATAATGGTTTTTTCCTGTTTTGTCAAACATTATTTTTAAAAAATTTAGATTTTCTTCCGTCCTTGTAAGAACACCGGAAAAAATACCCGGTCTATCTTGAAAAACCTCCGCATACCCTGTGACAAACCATGGATTAGGAGGCTGGCTATGGAAAGCATTTATGGGGATATTGCCGCCAGAACCGGAGGCAATATTTATATCGGTGTGGTGGGGCCTGTGCGTACGGGGAAGTCCACCCTGGTCAAGCGAATTATGGAGGAGCTGGTGTTGCCGGGAGTGACGGATCCATTCCGGGCAGAGCGTGCCCGGGATGAGCTTCCCCAGTGTGGTTCCGGGAAGACCATCATGACCTCGGAGCCAAAATTTGTGCCGGAGGAGGCTGTGGAAATCTCTCCGGACGGCGTAAGCCATCTGCGGGTGCGCATGATCGATTCTGTTGGCTATCTGATTCCCGGGGCGATAGGTGCTCAGGAGGATGGACAGCCAAGAATGGTGACCACACCCTGGTTTGATCGGGAGATTCCCATGGAGCAGGCTGCAGAGCTGGGTACCCGGAAGGTGATGGAGGGTCATGCGACCCTTGGCCTGGTGGTGACTACAGACGGCAGCATCACAGAAATTCCCCGGCAAGATTATATCACCGCCGAAGGGCGTGCCATTCAGGATATGCAGGCAACGGGCAAACCCTTCCTGGTGGTAATCAACAGCCGGGAACCGGGGAGTCCGGCAGCCAGGGAGCTGCAAAAAACCATTGAACAAACCTACGGGGTAAACAGCGTCCTTCTGGATTGTCAGGCTGTGGATGCTCAGGGCATCGGCCAGCTTCTGGCGGCACTGCTGTATACGTTCCCTATGACGCAGTTGCGGGTGCATTTGCCCAGGTGGATGGATGCTCTGGAACCGGAACACCCTGTAAAAGCAGCATTGTATGAAAAGCTCCTGGAGTTGGCGCAGGAGGTGCATACCCTGGGACAGGCAGAAAAAACCTTGTCTGCCCTGCAGGATTTGCCACAGGTGGAAAGTTTTCAGCTGCGTTCCGTAGACCCCGGAACAGGACAGGTTGCCTGCGCGCTGCTTTTCCCGGAGAGCCTGTTTTATGAGATTCTCAGTGCCCGGGCAGGTATGCCGATTACGGGGGATGGGGAATTGCTGGCACTGCTGACGGAGCTGGCTCAAGTCAAGCGGGAATATGACCGGTTGGCAGATGCGCTGAATGCCGTAAAGGCTACCGGCTACGGAGTTGTAATGCCCGGTGCTCAGGATATGAAGCTGGAAAAGCCGGAGATTCTGAAAAAGAATGGCACCTACGGAGTACGCCTGCGGGCGGGCGCGCCTTCCATCCATATGATGCGTGTAGATATTGATACGGAAATCACACCCATGGTAGGGGATGAGAAGCAGTCCCAGGAGCTCCTGAAAGTCCTCCAGGGAGAGAGCCCGGAAAAGCTGTGGCAGAGCAATATCTTCGGAAAGTCCGTGTACGAGCTGATTCAGGAGGGACTGGGGGCAAAGCTGGTGCAACTGCCGGAGGATGTCCGTGGAAAATTCCGGGGAACTCTGGCGAGAATCGTCAACGAGGGAGCCACGGGCCTGGTCTGCCTGATTCTGTAGAAAAAGGGGAGACTGCTTCAAAAGGCATCCCAAGTGCCCAAGAGGCAATCTCCCTTTTATAATTTATATTACCATGGATAAAAAGATTTAGTCAATATATTCTTGCGATTTCTGCGAAATTACCAAATAAAATCCTATAATTTTGTGCGTTTTTTTCGTTGCCGAAAAGTATATGCCGTGGTATAGTAAAAATACAAAAAAGAAATCCTCAGAAAAGGAGGCAGTTGAAAGAATAAATAAAACTGGGCAGGGCGCGGATCTCCCTCTTCTCCGATTATATAGAGTCTGAAAGAATTGTGGCTGAGAAATAATCACTGTGTTCCGGAGCGCAGGCGTTGAGACCGTACCCACACGATCCGTAGAAAGCGAGGTTAACCACGGATGTTAGATAATAAGACAGAAGAGAAATAACCCCTGGTGGCAAGGTCGAGCAGAAGCTGCCAGGGGTTATTTCTTTTTATCCGGTGTGAACGGTATGTAGCAAAAATTGCGTTTTCTTCCATTCTCTCCGCAGTTAATCAGCTGCGTGTTCTCAATGGCGTGAATTATAATTTTTACAGATTTTGTATAACGATCATATGAAGTGTTTGATTTTCGTGGTGCTGCTTGGTATACTTAAGGGGCCAATCCCATACAAGGAGATGATTGTTTTGGCTACAGTTACATCAATTGCGGATAACACATTCAATAGCTGCGGTATTGATTATCTATATCTGCCGGCATCGTTGCTGGACTTCTCAGGCTGGAATTATTTCCACAATGTAGAGGCGATATTCTACGGAGGTACTGAAGAAGCTTGGGCAGTGCTTTATACTGGAAATCGAGCCAATTTGGATGTGGTGAAGATTTCTTATGAAGCAAAAAACAGCAAATCTTTTTGCGGAATAAACCTAAGTCAATCTGGAGCGCATGATGGTGGGGATACCTAAAATCATGTGCTCTTTTTTATATGCAAGTAAAGCATCTTATATATGAACGGGGAGTGGTCACGGCAACAGCTATACCACCCTGACTCTGTCGAGCAAGGGTGGAATTATGGCAAAGGGCACACTTATGGATAAACGAACACAGAAAAATCATCATATTGCCTTTTCACGGGAAAGGGCTATAATGAAAGTAAAAAGGGGAAGGGGATTGAGGCTATGCGCATTTCCAAGACCAGCGCCCAGCAGATAGTGGAGGAAATCGGTAAGGTGGTCCACCAGAACATTAACCTGATGAATGAAAGCGGCACCATTGTGGCAAGCAACGATCACAGCCGCATCGGCTCGTTCCACCAGGGGGCCTATCAGATTATCACGGAGCATCTGCCGGAACTGTACATCACACCGGAGCTGGAACGAACCATGCCCACGGTTCGTCAGGGAATTAACCTGCCCATTGAGGTTGATGGCAGAGTAGAGGGCGTGGTGGGCATTACGGGTGCCTATGAAGAGGTGATCCAGTACGGCCAGATTGTGAAGAAAATGGCGGAAATACTGGTACGGGAGCGGATCGCTATGGATGAGCAGCGGTTGGATCTGCGTGTGCGCAGCCGGTTTCTGGAGGACTGGATCCTCTCCGACGGGCTGGATCGCCCCCAGTCTCTGTCCCAGCGGGGCTTTGCCCTGGGCATTGACATCCGGGTGCCCCGGCGGTGCATGGTCGTCAGCATCCGAAACCGCACCCACTACACCAATTCCCTGGAGGGGCAGCAGCTTATGGAAGCGGTGGAGCAGCAGGTAGAGCGGTTTCTGGCGGGGCACAGCCGGTTGATTCTCCGAAATGCCGCCCGGCAGATTCTTCTGCTGCCAAAGCAGTCCACGAAGGCTCTGGAAGATCTGGGACAGGCTCTGGTGGAGGACATTCTGACCAAATTCCAGATTCAGATGATTATTGGCATCGACGGCCAGCAGGGGGATGTCCATGGAGCCTATCTACAGGCCAACCGTGCCTGGCGGGTGGCAAACCACAGCCGCAGACCCATCATTTCCTACGAGAGCCTGAATACGGAGCTGATTCTCGACGATATTTCCCAGCCTGCCAAGCAGCAGTATGTGGCGAAAATCTTTGAGAATTGCCCCACCTCCAGAATTCGGGAGTATATCCCCATGCTGGAGGCATGGTTTGATGCGGACGGTTCTCTGACAAAAGCTGCCCAGACCCTGTTCATTCATAAAAATACCCTGCAATACCGGCTCAAATCTCTGGCTCAGGACACGGGGCTGGATGTGCGCAAATGCAACCAGGCTCCGGCACTGTACCTGGCGACCCTTTTTTATCGGGATTTGGAAAACGAGGGGACTTTTGTCGGATTTGTATAAAATTAACAGGGTGTTTTTTACTACATTGGTTCCGGGAACAAGGTTTTTTGGTAATTTCTGGTTTTAAGACTATAGCATTTTGAAATACATTCTTGTAGAATATAGACATCATGCAGGGCGTACAAATCCACTAATCCGTCGTTCTGCACAAAAAGAAGGAGGACTATAAAATGACTGGCTTACCCCTGATTCTCGTATTTGTGGCGGCTGTCGTGCTGATGATCGTCGCAATCTCCAAGTGGAAGATTCATCCCTTCCTCTCCATTATGGGCATTTCCCTGATTCTGGCCATTGTGGCTGGCATTCCTCTGACCAACATCGCAGATGTCATTGGCGCTGGCTTCTCCGGCACCTTCAGCTCCATCGGTATCGTCATCATCCTGGGCGCTCTGGTTGGCTCCATTCTGGAAAAGACCGGTGCCGCTCTGAAATTGGCCGATATGGTGGTTAAGCTTGTGGGCCAGAAGAACCCTGAGCTTGCTATGGAACTCATGGGCTGGGTAGTTTCCATCCCCGTGTTCTGTGATAGTGGCTTCGTCATCCTGGACCCCATCCGCAGAGCTCTGGTTCGTCGTACCCGTACCTCCAGCGTTGCCATGACTGTGGCGCTGTCCGCTGGCCTCTACATCTCCCACGTGTTTATTCCTCCCACGCCCGGCCCCATTGCCGCTGCCAATACCCTGGGCGTTGGCGATAACCTGCTGCTGGTTATGGGCATGGGCGCTCTGTGCTCCATCCTGCCTCTGGCTGCCGGCCTGGTGTATGCCAAGTTCATCGGTAAGAAGGTTAAGAGCGCTGACGAAACTGTTTCCTCCGAGGATGTGGTAAAGACCTACGAAGAGCTGGTTGCCGAGTATGGCAAGCTCCCCGGTGGCTTCAACGCCCTGGCTCCCGTTCTGGTTCCCATCGTGTTCATGGCTCTGGGCTCCATCTCTTCCATGGCTGGCTGGACTGGCTTTGTTTCCGAGCTGTGCACCTTCCTGGGCAAGCCTGTTATTGCTCTGACTGCCGGCACCATCTGCGGCGTCATTCAGCTGGCTTCCGCCAAGCAGCTGGGTTGCTTCTATGAACTGACCAACGACACCCTGAAGGTCACTGGCCCCATCCTGTTCGTTACCGCTGCCGGCGGCGTTCTGGGTAAGGTTATCGCCTCCACCGACATGGTGAATTACATTACCAGCCACGCCGATGTTCTGGGCTCCCTGGGTCTGGTGTTCCCCTTCCTGCTGGCTGCCATCCTCAAGACCGCACAGGGCTCCTCCACCGTTGCCATTACCACCACCGCTGGTATCGTGGCTCCTCTGATGGCTTCCCTGGGTCTGGATACCCCCGCCCTTATGTCTCTGACCGTTATGGCCATCGGCGCCGGTGCAATGACCGTCTCCCATGCCAACGACTCCTACTTCTGGGTTGTAACCAACTTCGGTGAGATGACCCCCGATCAGGGTTACAAGACCCAGACCGGCATGACCCTGGTGCTGGGCATTGCCTCCATCATCAACGTTCTGCTGGTTTCCCTGTTCTTCTAAGATACTGTCAGCCGGGGCGGGGATTTTACCCCCGCCCCGATTTTCTCCCATTTGGAAAGGAGCATTCCCATGGATCAACAAATGCGAAACCAGGTGGACAGCATTGTTAAGGCTTCTATCCAGGCGGTTCTGCCGGATGAAGCAGTAAAGCGTGCCCTGGAAGGAGCCCAGCTGACCGGCCGGATTGTGCTGGTGGCTGCCGGTAAGGCCGCCTGGCAGATGGCCGCAGCCGCTGCACAACAGCTGGGTGAGCGAATCTGCCGGGGCGTAGTGGTCACCAAATACGACCACGTTAAGGGACCCATCCCCGGGGTTGACTGCTATGAAGCGGGCCATCCCGTGCCGGATGAAAACTCCTATAAGGCAACCCAGGCGGCCATTGATGCCGTGTCCGGGCTGACCCAGGAGGACACCGTGCTCTTCCTCCTCTCCGGCGGTGGCTCAGCCCTCTTTGAAAAGCCTTTGATTCCCAATGAGGATCTGACCCGTCTTACCCAGGAACTGCTGGCCTGCGGAGCGGACATTGTGGAAATGAATACTGTGCGCAAGCGTTTTTCCGCCGTTAAGGGTGGGAAGTTTGCCGTGCTGTGCAAGCCGGCTCACGTGTATGCGGTGGTGCTGTCGGACATCATCGGCGACCCGCTGGATATGATCGCTTCCGGCCCCGCTTATCCCGATTCTTCCACCGCCCAGCAGGCCTGTGCCATTGCGGAAAAGTATCACTTGACCCTGACCGACCAGATGCGCCAGCTTCTGGAGGTGGAAACCCCCAAGGCGCTGGACAATGTGACCACCCAGATCACCGGCTCTGTCCGTCAGCTGTGCCGGGCAGCGGAGGATGCCTGCCGAACCCTGGGATATAAGCCTGTGACACTCACCGCAAGCCTCTCCTGCACCGCCAGGGACGCAGGCGTGATGCTGGGGAACATTGCCCAGTTCCATCAGGATCGGCAGGAGAGTTTGGCTTTCCTCATGGGCGGCGAGACGGTGGTACACCTGACCGGCAAGGGCAAAGGCGGCAGAAATCAGGAGCTTGCCTTGGCCGCAGCTCCCGGCATCGCCGGTATGGAAGGTGTGGCCGTATTCTCCCTGGGCTCTGACGGCACCGATGGCCCCACGGATGCCGCCGGTGGCTATGCCGACGGAGAGACCTACGCCCAGCTGAAGGGGCAGGGGATTGAAATCTACCAAGTGCTGCAGGACAACGATGCCTACCACGCACTGGAAGCCTGCGGCGGCCTTATAAAAACCGGCGCAACAGGCACCAATGTCAACGATGTCTCCATTCTGCTGCTCAGAAAATAACAATTCATTTTTAGGTTAAATTCCAGCCTCTGAAAATCGGTCTATGGGGTTCTGTTGAACCTTATTGCAAACTTAAGAGGTATACAAAACCGCACAGTACCGCATTCAAAGGAATAATCTTTAAACATAAGATCCTCACCTGTACATTCAGCAGGTGAGGATCTTATATTCTTTCCGGGATATAATATTCGGCAGTGTCAAGAGTTTTACGCAAAATGGAGCTTCGAATGTTTGTGTTGCAACTTCATTTTGTGCAATTTATTGTACCTTATCGAGAACTTTGAAGGACTGGTTGATTTCACTCAGAGCCTTTTTGAATTCTTTCTCGCCCTCAAGGCCGATTTTTAGCCCAAAAGTATCTGCCATTGGCAACCACCTCCTTGCTTTGGGGCAATGATTCTCCTTGACTTTTTATCAAGAAGCTACATATAATATGGATGAGAGTTGATATATTGATCAGCAAATATATCAGTAGATTTATTGACAACTCTCGCGGGTTATGCTATATTGAAATCACGGAGGTGAACAACATGGCCAATCTTGCAAGTGCAATCCGAAACACCGTTCCCATTTCTCTGTTTAACCGTGGTCTTGCGGGTAAGATTTTTGAAGAAGTGAAGCAGTGCGGCGCAAAGGTTGTTATGAAGAATAACACCGCCGAATGCGTCCTGCTGTCCCCCGAGGAATACATTCAGCTCATCGATGAGGTGAACGACGCCAGACTGCTCACCATGGCAGCTGCCCGTATGGAAAAGGCAAATCCTGCTTCTTTTGTCCCTGCTAATCAGCTTTACGCCGAGATGGGCGTTACCCAGACTGAACTGGACGAAATCGGTGAGGTAGACATCGAATGAACTGGAAACTGGTGTATCTGCCCGAAGCAGCCAAAGACCTGAAAAACCTGGCCGGGAATCAGCGACTGCTGGTGGTTAAGGCCATCGATAAGGTTCTTCAGAATCCACTGCCCGCAAGCGAGGGCGGCTACGGGAAGCCCCTTGGAAACAAGCAGGGCAATGATCTGGCCGGTTTTTTGAAAATCAAACTCAAGAGCGCCGGTATTCGTGTCGTTTATAAACTTATCCGTACAGAAACGGAAATGCTGGTAGTTGTGATCGGTGCAAGAGCAGATGAAGAGGTATACGAAACCGCTCAGCACCGGGCGCAAAAGAATGATCTTTAAAACAGAATGAGAATGATGTCTTGGTGCAGATGACTCGTGAGCTAACAGAAATGCTTCGAAAGAATCGTCCTATTGACTGACAAAAAGAAACCGCCAGAGCAAACATGCGCAAAATGGTTAAGCGGATCTTGAAAAAGTACAAATATCCGCCAGACCAATATGAGGATGCTATTGATACCGTAATTAGCCAGTGTGAAATGTGGACAGATAATGCGGAATAAATGTGAGGTGAGGAAAATGGCGGCGTTTATTACAAACTTTCAATCACCTGTTGAATTAGATGATTTGGTTGACCGTTATGAACGGGGAAAAATCACAAACCTCGACATGATTCTGGGACATAAAAAGTTTACACCTTTGGAATGGACTGTTGATAAGGACGCTTCCGTTGGAGATACGGTATATTTCATGTGCGCAAAAACTTCGGCGGATCACATGGGACATCTGTGCGCCCTTCTCCGCAATATGGAAATGGAGGGAGAAGACCTGTATGCCTTTGCTTTAACACAGCGTTCTGCCTACCGGGAATATGCCGGGAGTATTGTTGCAGTAGGCCATGTGGGGAAAAAGCCGTTTCAGACGGATGTATCTGGTTGGGATGCCCCCTATTGGAGAAGTCCGTGGTATGCCAAAATTGAAGATATGGAATTGCTGAATAGACCGGTTCATATTGCTGAGTTCCGTGACTTCATTAAAGTCAGCAGGACTGGATCGATAACGAAGCTGAATATGGAGCAGAACCAAAAGCTACAGATGGTAATAGAGTCAACGAAAAATCAGGAAAAATGAAGAAATGACATCTACTCAAAAAGCGGGCGTAACCATCATTAACACGGAGGGGCAGTATGGCTATACAAAAATTTAAAAAGGAGTATGTTCTCGAAGCATTAAAGTATATCGATGAGAACGGAGTGCCTTTTCATAATCAGAGCACAAAGTATGAACTTGTAACCGATGAAGGAAATAGGTATTCAGCGGCAACCTTCGACGCTTCAGATGCTGCCTGAGATGCCTGCGATGCCGTAACCGCTTTGGTGGTATCTTCGGTTG
>CAZCRO010000072.1:0-9874 GCA_964501115.1 uncultured Oscillospiraceae bacterium | reverse complement strand
TTTTGGCGCAGTTTTTGCACAGGTTGCCATCCTCCAGCTTCCGGTTGCCCAAAAGACCAATTTCGCCGCCGCAGACATCGCAGATCTTCTTTTCAAACAGTTTTCCGAATAATCCCATAATTGTTCCTCCTGTTCTATACCTATTCATAGTTTATATGATGCGGGAATTCCCATTGCCCAAGGGTTTCCACAACAAGGGTAAAGTCCGGGTTTTCCATACCGCCCCGGTCGGCGATTCGGCAGGTTACAAAATGCCGAAAAGCTGCCGCAGCCAGCAAAGCCAGCAGAGCCAAAAGAATCAACAGCTTTAAATAGTTTCTCATGTCGCGTCTGCGGCGTTGAAGGGGTCGCCGCATTCCGGGCAGAATCTGGGGGGATTGGTGGGATATTCCGGCTCCCAGCCGCACTTGTCGCACTTATATCTGGGAACGGCCACAGGCTTTTTCGCACCGCACTCCGGGCAGAATTTCCCGGTGTTCACCGTGCCGCAGGCGCAAGTCCAGGTGTCGTTTGCGACTTCCGGTTTTTTCGTTCCGCATTCCGGGCAGAACTTCCCGGTGGCGGTTGCGCCGCAGCCGGGACAGGTCCAGCTCTGGGCAGCAGGCTTCGGTTCCGGCTTTTTTGTGCCGCATTCCGGACAGAACTTGCCCAGGATGCCCTGCTTGCCGCAGCTGCAAGTCCAGCCATCGGTGGTGGGGGCAGCGGGTGCCGGCTGGGTTTGCTGCATCTGCTGTTGCTGCATTTGACCCATCTGGTACAGGTTCTGGGCAGCGCCAAATCCGCCTCCGCCGCCCATCATGCCGCCGGCCATGCCCATTCCCATAAATCCTGTCATGGCACCGGCAGAATTGTTTGCGGCTGCTGTCATAGCGTCTGCGGTTGCCTCGGTCATGCGCCCTGCCATCATATACGGATTCGAGCCAACCGTAGCTGCGTCCTCCAGCTCGTTGATCTTCTTCATATCCGCTTCTGTCAGCGTGATGGGGTTCAGGGAAATCTTTTCAATGGAGATGCCCCGCTGACCCCAGCTGGCATCCAGCTCCGCATTCATGGCTGATTTCAGCTCTTTGGCCTTGGCGGGCAGCTGAGCCGGGCGGAGTTCCTGCTCGGAAAGTACGCCCACCGCAGGCTGAAGGGCATCGATAAAGTCAGCCTTCAGCTGTCCGTCGATGAGATCCCGGGTGTATTCGTCAGCTACATTGCCAGCCAGACGGGTGTAGAACAGCAGAGGATCCGAGATCATGTAGGTATACACGCCGTTGAAGCGGAGGTTGACGGTGCGGCTCATGCCGATGCGCTTGTTGACCACTTCAAACAGAATGGGCATAGGCGTACCGAATTTGTTGTCCAGGATTTCTTTGGTGTTAAAGTAATAAATCCGCTGATCCTTCGGGGTTTCTCCGCCGAAGGTGAACCGCTTGCCGATGCTCTTGAAGGTGTCCACCAGGCTCTGGCCGAAGTCACCGCTGAAGAGGGAGGGTTCGGTGGAGCCATCGTATGTATATTCGCCGGGCTCCGCACAGAATTCGGTCACCTTTCCCTGATCGACGAGGATCATACACTGACCATCTGCCACGGCAATGATGGAGCCATTGGTAATCACATTTTCCGATCCTTTGGTGTTGCTGCTGCGCCTGGAGGTACGTTTTTGTCCTTTGCGCATCAGTACGTTGCTGGGGAGGGAGTCACAGTAGAAGTATTCCTTCCACTGGTCAGCCATTACGCCGCCGACAGAGCCGATTGCAGCTTTGATAAGTCCCATAGTTATGCTCCTTTATAATCAAGATCACGCCCACGTGCTTTCGAGGGCAGGGTTTCCGGTATCAGGACTGCGCCTTTGTCTGGATTTTTCCACAGTGGGGACAATAGCGGGAATCTTCCCGCAGAATGGATCCGCAGCAGACGCAGTGGGGGTGCTGCTGCTCATACCACACGAGCAGCGTCATGGGTGGCAGGGTGTTGCCGCAGGCAGGGCAGGTTCGGGCTCCGTCCGTCACCAGAGTTTCACAGGCGGGGCACAGTCGTGTTCTGGCCATAACCTCCAGGCCGAACCCATAGTGCGCCAGATGCTCATTTTTCGCTCGTTGCGTCACAGAAACCAACTCCTTCGTAGTACAAAGAGGAACCACAGCTGGGGCAGGTTCTGGAAGATTCCGGAGCCCGGGCACCGCAGGTTTTGCAGAACCGTACCTCCTCTTCAAAAGGGGCGCACAGCACACATTCCAGAACCAATGGATTGTATGCCGCGTCAACCACCCATTTTCCACAACGTCTGCACTGGTTGAAATGCCCACGCCCTTCCTCCTGCCAGGCAAGCATCAGTTCCTGCTGGGGAGAATCCCCCCGGTAGATTTGCCTGGTGGAAAACCTGGCTCCCGTCATGCCGCACTGAAAGCTGTAGCGATTGCCGTCCTTCTCCGGGAGTAGCTGATATGAAGCAGTGAATATTTTGCCCATCAATCTGTTTATCCCCCTGTGCCTTGTTGAAAAAAATTTTGCTTCCTGATATAATGATACAAATGGTTTCCGGAAATCAAATCCATGGCGGCAGGTTCCTGTCCCCCTGATTTTGTTCTCCTGTAATTCACATTATAGAGAGCCCCCCGGTTTTGTCCCCCTCAAAACCCCGCAAATTGATAGGGTGACACATAATTTTTGTTCATTTTCTGGCAGTTTGGCAAAAAATGTCAGGATTGTCCCAGAGATCCCCATTGTAACCACTGAAGGAGAGAGGAAAAATGAAGAGACAAATCGCGTTGATTTTGGTGGCGGCGCTGCTGCTCATCGCCTTATCCGGCTGCACGAAGAATACCACTCTGAATCCCGACAAGCCCGTTACCCTGACGATGTGGCATGTATACGGCGAACAGGCCGACTCCCCCATGAACCGCCTGGTAGAGGAATTCAACCGCACGGTGGGACGGGAGAAGGGCGTTATCATCAATGTTACGCTCATGTCCAGCACAGTCCAAATCGGACAGAAACTGCTGGATGCCCAGGCAGAGACACCGGGCGTACCGGCCATGCCGGATCTGTTCTTCTGCCACAACAACAATGCCCAGGAGCTGGGGGCGGAGAATCTGCTGGACTGGAATACCCTGTTTACCCAGGAGGAGCTTTCTGCCTATGTTCCGGAATTTCTGGACGATGGCATGGTAGACAGCAGCCTGTGTGTTTTTCCCGTGTCCAAGTCTACCCAGCTGCTGTTCGTTGCCGGTTCCCGGTTTGATCGTTTTGCCGCGGATACCGGTGTGCGCTATGAGGATCTCGCTACCTGGGAGGGATTCTTCGATGTGGCGGCCAAATACTACGACTGGTCCGGCGGCGAGCCCTTCTGCGCTCTGGACTACCTGATCCGTGCGGTGGAGCTGAATGCCATGGCTCATGGCGGCAAGGATTTCTATACCGCCGAAGGCTGGTACGATTTTGACAATCAGGCGCTTCACGATTCCTGGATGGAGCTGGCAAACAGCTATGCCCGGGGGCATATTCTTGTTTCCGACCTCTATTCCAATACCCAGGTCATGACCGGTGAGGTGGTGGCGGGGCTTGGTTCCAGTGCATCGATCCTGTACTACAATGATACCGTAACGTATCCGGATAATACCTCCGAACCCATGGATCTGCGGGTGCTGCCTATGCCCGGCGTGGCGGGGGAGAAGCTGCTGGTGACCCAGGCCGGAGCAGGGCTGTGCGCCACCAAAACCACGGATCAGAAGGCGGAGGCTGCCGGTATCTTTGCCCGCTGGCTTGTGGAGCCGGAACGGAATCTGGAATTCTGCGTAGGTACAGGGTATATGCCTGTTACCCAGGAGGCTTTTGCTCAAATTGACGGATACACCTTTTCCACGGAGGCGTACCGCAGGCTGTATACAACGTTGAATTCCGTCAACCAGTCTGCCTCCGCCGTCCGGGAGCCGTCCTTTTCCGGCTACTACAGCAGGGTGTACAGCCTGTATGATTCCCTGCGGGCATTGCAAAAGGAAATCCCCGGCCGCATTTCCGGCGGGGAAAGCCCCCAGGCACTGGCGGAGGAAACCTGGGCGCTCTTTTGCTCCGTTACGTGATTTTTGGGTGTCGCTATGAAAAAACACACCCTTAGGCGGAAGCTGTTTGCGTATATGTTCATTCTTGTGGCGCTCCTTCTGCTGTTATTTTTCATCGGCACGTTTCTCATTGGCGGCTACTCCGGAACCAAGCACCAAATTGCCGATACCCTGGAATTTCAGTCCCAGGTATTTACCCGGCAGGTCGTCTCCCATTACAGCAATCTTGCCGTTATGGGCATTCAGCTGTCTGAAACCACGACCCGTGAGCTGGAAGGCTATCTGGATGAAAAAGGTCTGGACTTCCCGACGCTGAAAGGCTCCGGCGAGCACATCACCGGTTTGCAGGAAACGCTGATTGAACCGTTGCAGCGGAAGCTGCTGGAATCTGATTGCAGTGGTGCGTTCATCCTTTTGGATACGCAGATCAACACAAACGTGGAAAATGCCGCAACCTCCCGAAGCGGCCTGTATTTGCAGCGCAACAGCCTGGATTCTACAGATACAGGCATCCTCCTGTACCGGGGACTGGCCGATGTGGGCAAGCACCACAATGCCATGCCCCACCGCAAATGGCGGCTGGAATTTGATACGAATCTGGTTCCCAACTATGAAGAGCTGTCGGCGCTTCCCTGGGATTCTCTGACGAACAATTATCGGCTGAGCCGGGCGGTGACTCTTCCCGGTACCAGTGAGCGGGTTATGCTGCTGAGTGTGCCAATCTACGGAACGGATGGCCAATACTATGGCATCTGCGGCATGGAAATCAGCGAGAGCTATTTCAAGCATGTTTTCGCCCAGCCCTCCGAGCTAAACCATGCCATCTTTTGCCTGAGCCCGGATTCCGATGGCTTGGGCGATGCCGGGGAAAGTCTTACCGCCGGGATCGTGAATGACTACTATCTGGCTCCCAGCGGCTCCTTTGCCACGAAACCTTTTGGTCAAGGGTTGTTTTCCTGCGAAAGTGAAGATTCTGCGTATATCGGCATCATTTCCCCCATTGCGCTGAGTCCCGGACAGGAAAGCTTTTCTGTAAGCACGCTGATTCTCCGACAGGACTATGACAGCCTTGCGGCAAAGAATGCGCTGCGGGTTGCTCTGCTTTTGCTGGTTTTGGCAGCGCTTACGGCTGTCAGCTGCTTTTATTTCAGCAGAAACTACCTCAAACCATTGACGCAAAGCTTGGCGCAGATCCGAAAAAAGGAATACACTGCGCAAAGCCAGGTTGTGGAAATAGACGACCTGTTTGCGTTTCTCGCCGAGCAGGATCGGCAGGAACGGCAGATTCTTGCCACGGTGCAGGAGGAAAAGACCTTTGCGGAAGCTGCCCTTGCCCAGCTCCGCACGGAACAGGCTCAGGATAAGCAGACCCTGCAACGCCTGGCCTATTCCCGTAAAAATGAAGTGGATCCCGAGGATTATGAGAATTTCCGCCGGGGCATCCAGGATCTGACCGCAACCGAGCGGCGGGTGTTTGAATATTATCTGGAAGGGCGGACGGTCAAAGAAATTACGGAGCTTATGGGTGTAAAAGAATCCACCATCCGCTTCCATAACCGCAATATCTACAGCGCCCTGGGGGTCAATTCTCTGAAGCAACTGCTGCGCTGCGCCGCAATTATGGCGCAGGATGAAAAAAACCAAACACCCCTATGAGGCAGGAATCGAAAAAGAAATCGGCCAGCTCCGAAAGGAGCAGGCCGATTTTTCATGTATTTGCAATGTGCCTCTGCAAGAAAAAGGTCAGATCCGGATCAGCTCGTAGCTGTCTTCACCCAGACCGATTTTTTTGCCGTGGGTGATTTGCGTGCGCCAGGTGGTGTGGGGGAAGGCACCGGTCAGGTTGTCCAGGTCGGGACGGTTGGACTTGTCCAGCTTGGAACCGGGGACAACAGGCTGGGCGTTGACGGCATCGGCACAGGCCAGATCCAAAGCGACGGGG
Organism: uncultured Oscillospiraceae bacterium; assembly: GCA_964501115.1. GTDB lineage: Bacteria > Bacillota > Clostridia > Oscillospirales > Oscillospiraceae > Faecousia. Next base: position 3,886 of record CAZCRO010000072.1, on the reverse strand, counting down.
TCAAAGCTGGCAAACATGCCTACATCCGGCACAATGGGCAAATCATTTTCCGGGTGGCAGTCGCAGTAGGGGCTGACATCCAGAACCATGTTGATATGGAAGTTGGGTCTTCCGTCCACCACGGCTTTGGCATATTCCGCAATTTTGAAATTCAGAACCTTGTTGGCTTCCTGGTTGTCATGGTAAATGGCACCGGCGGGGCAAACATCCACGCAGCGGCCGCAGCCCATACAGTTGGTCCAGTTGATTTTCATAACGCCGTCGGACTGCATCTGCGGGCCATCGTGGGCGCAGTTCTGGGCGCAGGCACCACAGCCGACGCATTTTTCAGGGTCAACCATAGGCCGCCCATCGGAGTGCATTTCCCGCTTGCCTTCGTTGGAGCCGGAACCCATGCCCAGGTTTTTCAGAGCACCGCCAAATCCGGCTTCCTCATGTCCCTTGAAGTGGCTCAGGGAAATGACAATGTCGGCATCCATAATGGCACGGCCGATTTTCGCCTTTTCCACGTACTCGCCGCCAACGACGGGAACCTCCACATCGTCGGTACCCTTCAGACCATCGGCGATGATTACATGGCAGCCGGTGGACATGGGGGTAAAGCCGTTCAAATATGCGGTATCCAGATGATCCAGAGCGTTCTTCCGGGAGCCGACATACATGGTGTTGGCATCGGTGAGGAAGGGCTTGCCGCCCAGATCCTTCACCAGATCCACCACGACCTTGGCATAGTTGGGGCGCAGATAGGCCAGATTGCCCAGTTCACCGAAGTGAATCTTGATGGCAACAAACTTGTCCTTGAAATCAATTTGATCCATCCCGGCGGTCAGGCAGAGCCGTGCCAGCTTTTGCGGCAGAGTTTCGTAATTCTGAATGCAGAAATCGGTAAAATAAACTTTAGATGACATAAAGTTACCCCCACAAAGATTTTTCCTGCCTCTAGTTTACCGATAATTGCCCACAATGTCAAGCAAAACCAATCCGGCAGCAGATTCGCCTGTTTCTTCACAGAATACCGCACATACCCGGAAAACAGGCGCTTTTTCCACAAACAACGCCCGCTCCCATCGAGGCAGCAGGCGTTGTATAGCAGAAAAGAATGGAAGTATTGCTTTTTTGAATAGCTGTACGGGAAGGCAGAAACGCTTACACCCGCACGCAGCTACGGTCGATTTCTTTCAGGCTGTGTACGCCGCACATTTGCATGGTGTCGGCAAGCTCTGTGCGGATTTTGTCTGCGTACAGCTTGGCACCTTCCGCACCGCCGCCGTAGACGGCGCAGACGAAGGGACGGGCGATGACTACGGACTGGGCACCCAGCGCCAGGGCACGGAAAACATCGGTGCCGCTGCGGATACCGCCGTCTACCATGACGGGAACCCGGCCTTCCACCGCAGCGACGATCTCCGGAAGAACTTCTGCTGTGGCGGCGCAGCCGTCCAGGACACGTCCACCGTGGTTGGATACCAGGATTGCGTCCGCACCGGCTTCCAGGGCTTTCAGGGCACCCTTAACGGTCATAATTCCCTTGACGATGAAGGGGCGACCGGCCAGTTCTTTGATTTCCCGCAGCTGTGCAACGGTTTTGCTGCCGGCGGGAGGTTCCATACCCCGCAGGAAGGGCAAACCGGCGGCATCTACGTCCATCGCAACGGCGAAAGCGCCGCTCTGTCTGACCATCTCCATCTTTTCACGGATCAGTTCCAGATTCCAGGGCTTGACGGTGGGCACGCCTGCGCCGTCCAGCTGGCCGATGGCTTTGGTTGCCTGTACCATTACGTTGGCATCCAGTCCGTCTCCGGTGAAAGCGGCAATGCCCGCCTGGGCACATCCGGCTACCAGCGCCGCGTTGTAACTCTGGTCATTATACAGCTCAGAGTAGTGCATGGTCACTGCGCCCACAGGGCCGGCAAAAATCGGGGCGGCAAACTCCCGGCCGAACAGGGTATAGGAGGTGTCTGCGTCACCGGTGGGGCACAGGGTATCCATATTTACCCGGATGCGCTGCCACATCTCATAATTGCGGATGGCGGTGTCACCCACACCTTTGGCACCGGGGCCGGGTACCGTGTTGCGGCATGCCACGCCATTGCATACGGGACAGGCTTTGCACTTGCCCATATTCCCCCGGGCGGAAGCCATAACATCTTGATAGTTCATAGAAATTGCTCCTTCCTTTGTGCTTCTTATGCCAGTATAGCACATTTTTAGGAGGATGTACACACCCATTGTTAAACTTGGATTGCTGCCAAAAAAACGAGGAATTTCAGGAAACTTTCCCGGATTAATATAGAAATTTGGAATATTTTTCCCGGATAAATGTCAGTTTGTGGTTGCGAAAAAGGGAACCGGATGCTATAATGAAAAAAATTCGCACCAGGGGGATAAGGCGATGAGCAGACCAAAAACACCAACCCGCAAGGATGTAGCCCAGCTTGCGGGAGTATCCGAAACCGTGGTATCCTATGTTTTGAACAACAACCGGGCTGTAGCAAAGGAGAAGCGGGAGCGGGTTTTGGCGGCAGTGGAGCAGCTGAATTACCATCCCAATAATGTGGCGCTGGCGCTGAAAGGAAAGCGCAGCCACCATATTTTGTTTATCTGCGATAACATTTCCAATGAATACTTCGGAAAACTTGTGGAGGAAATGGCTAAGGTTGCCTCCCAGCGGGGATACCTGATTTCCCTGACCGGCAGCCGGAACGACCAGGATTTTGTTTCGCAGATTTGCAGCTATGCCCTGGATGGGATCGTGATCAGCTCCACCAGCTTTGAAGAAAAATACGTGATGCAGCTCATCCGTTCCGGGATTCCGGTGGTGCTGCTTATGACCCGGGAATACGAGGGCGTGGCGGGCAAGGCGGCGCAGATTTACACGGGCATTCAAAACGGCATGAATGAATGCGTCCGGCTTCTCAACTGTATGGGTCGCAAGCACATTATTTATATCGACCGGGTAAGCAAAAAGCGCCAGTTCAGCACGATGGCGGATTGGCGCTACAATGGATACGTAACCAAAATGCAGGAGTGCGGATTTAAGATCACCAAAGACAATGTGATCGTCGGCTATGAAACCGAGGAGGATCTGTATACCGGCCTGCGGGAGCGGATCAAGGCGGGATTAAAGGTGGATGGCATTGTGGGGCGCAACGATCCGCTGGCCTGCGTTGCTATGGCCGTGGTGCAGGAATGCGGCCTGCGTGTGCCGGAGGATGTGGCGGTGCTGGGATTTGACAATTCCAGAATCAGCCACTATTCCGTTCCCGGCCTTTCCAGCGTGGAGCTGAACAAACCCGGCATTGCCAAGGCCATTATGGAGGCTTTCGAAGTAATGATCTCCGGTGGAGAACCGCCGGTAATCTACTTCGATGCCCACATCGTCCAGCGGGAAAGCACCGGCTTCTTTTCTCTGCCGGAAAAATAAAGAACAGAAAGCAGCTGGCTCGTCCCAAAGGGAGCGCCGGGAAGGGAAGTTTTTCCGACAGACTAAGACTCGTACAGGCGGGATACTACGGTATCCCTGGCCGGTACGAGTCTATGCGTTTATGCGGTTGAACTGCGCTATTTTGCAAACAAATCGCTGTGTGAGCCGGTTCTGGAAAGCGTCAGAACCAGCAGATCATTACAATGTCGAAATGCTTACTCATCTTTCAACGCCCTCAGCGTGTCTTCTACATCAGAGCAGCGTTTCACAGAGGAATCTCGGGCAATGCGTTCCGCTTCCAGCATGGCAGCCGTTGTCTCCTTGTTGGGCTGATCCAGCCGAACATCAAAAGGAAATCCACCAGCCCGAAGGGACTGACGAAGAAACACATTAAAGATCAAGTAGCTGTTGACCAATTTGGTATTGCGGGCGTAAAATATGAAAAAATTGACGAAAAGCATT
>CAZCRO010000071.1:0-9971 GCA_964501115.1 uncultured Oscillospiraceae bacterium | reverse complement strand
GTGTTAATTAGTTCGTCTTAACGTTATTCAATTTACAAGGTACAGCCGCTTTCTCCCGAAAGCTTGCTTATATTATCATGTCTTTCTTCAATTGTCAAGAGGTTTTTTCAGAATTTTTTCATTTTTTGTAAAAGCCTGTTTTACCTGCTTTATTTTTGCCGCCTTGTGTCCCCGGGGTGGAGGTTTTCGTCCCGGAATTTTCTGGTTACCATCCGCCCCCGCAGTATTCTGTGGTACTCTCCTCTGCGGAAGGGAATCCAATAGGGCACACCCAGGCTGCGCAGGCTGCCCAGATGGATCGCCAGAAGCACGACCCCGGCACCCATTCCACACAGGCCGAAAAACGCCGCCAGTACCCCCAGACCAAAGCGCCACACCCGGATGCCCTGTGCCAGATCCCGGTTTGGCAGCACAAAGCCGCAAACCCCGGCGATGCTCACCACGATCAGGCTGATAGAGGAGACAAGTCCGGCCTCCACTGCCGCCGTACCCACCACGATACCGCCAATGGTAGACACGGACTGCCCCACCGCCTGGGGCAAATGGATACCGGACTCCTGCAGCAGCTCAAAGGCCACCAGCAGGCTCAATACCTCCGCTGCCGTGGAAAAGGGGATTGTTTTCCTGCTTTCCAGTACCGCCCCCAGGAGCGCCGGAGGCAGCAGCCCGGGGTGGAACACAACGAGGGCAATATACAGCCCCGGAAGCAGCAGACTGGCAAACAGCGCCCCGTAGCGCAGCACCCGCAGACAGGAGGCACTGATATAGTCCCGGCTCCAGTCCTCCTGACTCTCCATCAGGTAGGCCAAATCCACCGGCAGCAGGTATCCCAGAGGCAGCCCGTCCACCAGCAACCCCAGTCTCCCTTCCAGCAGCCCCGTGCAGAAGGTATCCGGCCGCTCGGTATATTGCAGCAGCGGGAAGGCCGTCTTCCGGGAGCCGGTGACATATTCCTCCACCGCCGACGGCGACAGCAGCCCATCTATATCCAGCTGCGCCAGGCGGTCTTTCAGCCTCTGTACCAGGTCGCCGTTGGTCAGTCCCTGGATATAGACCACGGAGACATTGGTCAAGCTCCGCTGCCCCACCTGTGTTTCATACAGACGCAGGTGGGGTGTGCGCAGATGGCGGCGGATCAAGCCGGTATTGCTGCGAAGGGTCTCCACGAAGGCATCCTTCGCCCCTTTGACGGTATTTTCCACCTCCGGCGGGGCAATGCCTCTTTTCTCCCCGGTTTTCACCTCGAAGGCGATGGCTCCCGCCCCGGGGAAGAGCACGACGCAGAAGCCATTGACCAGCTTTCCCGCTACGGCATCCAGATCCCGGCAGGGAACTGCCACACTGTTATAGATTTCTCCTTCCAGGGCAGCACGGTACATTTCCACCATGGAGCTGCCCCGGAGGTGGGCAGTCATGGGCTTGATTACAAAATCCGATGTATCTCCTCCGGAGGTTATGCCGTCTATGGTATAGGCATACAGCTCCATGCCGCAGCAGCGCACCCTGCGCACCTGAAAATCCGCCGCCCCGGAGAACACAGCGCAGATTTTCTCGTGGGTCATTTCCCCCTGATACATGCCCTTCACCTCCGGGCTAGTCTGCCCGGAAAACAAAAAATTATACCGGCAAACGCCTTCCTCTTGCCAAACCCGGGTGTGGGTGATAAACTGATAGGAAATGAAAGAAAAAGGAGTGTTTTTCCCATGAAGCGAATTTTATGCTACGGGGATTCCAATACCTGGGGCTACACCCCCGGCTCCGGTGTGCGTTTTGCCCCGGAAGTGCGCTGGACAGGCCGGGTAGCTCAGGCGCTGCAGGGACGCTGCACCATTCTGGAAGCCGGACTGAACGGCCGCACAACGGTGTATGACGACCCCTGCCTTCCCTGCCGGAACGGAAAGGTAGGGCTGGGATATGAGCTGGTTTCCCGGAAGCCCATTGACATTCTGGTTCTCAGCCTCGGCACCAACGACCTGAAGTTTACCGGTGCCGCCGCCTCCGCCAAGGGGCTGAACCAGCTGCTGCGCCTGTGCAGCCAGGCGGACATCTGCTTTGACAGCGGCAGCAGCCCCATCTTTGGAAAGGATGCCAGAATTCTGGTCATTTCCCCCATCGCCCTCCACCCGGATCTGGACAAGTCCTTCCCGGATTCCACCTTCGCCGGGAAATACGGGCAATCCCTCCTGTTCGCCCGGCACTATGCGCCGGTAGCCCAGGCCTGGGGTGCGGAATTCCTGGATGCCGGGGAATACGCCCAGGCCTCCCCCGCCGACTGCGTCCACATGGACGCCCCCTCCCACGCCCGCCTCGCCCAGGCCGTCGCGGAAAAACTGGCACCCATGCTTTGATTTACCCGCATACCTATGGAAAACTGCAAAAAGAGCGGCCGGGGTGGCCGCTCTTCAGACTGTCGAAAAACCCCTGCGGGCTTTTCCGACAATTCTTTTGCAGTCTGCCGCGCGCAGAATTTTTCCGCCTTTGGCGGAAAAATTCCACACTTGCAGCCTGAGAAGTATTTTCTGTCAGGTACACGCCCCGACAGAAAATGATTTTGATTTTGCTTGCCGCTCAAGGCTGCATACTCTGCGAGGATTTTGGAACACGCTGAAAAAGAGCGGCCGGGGTGGCCGCTCTTTTTATATCAGGTTTGGAGTGTAGACGACGGTGAGTTTGCCCTCCGGGGTTTTCTCCACCCGGATGTTTACCGGGTTTTCCCGGGCCCAGGTGGGGTCCTGGGCAGCTTTTTGCTGCCATTTTTCATAGTAGCGCACCGTGTCCTTAAAAAGCAGCTCCTCGGCTTCCGCCCGGGTTTGGGCTGCCTGTTCCGGGGTATCGAAGGCACCCAGGAAATACTGCTTTTTCTGAAAAACAATCTTGGCTACGTATTTCCCCCTGATGAAGTATACCCCACGGTGGCCGGTGGTGTTGTTTGCCGCCAGCTTTTGACTTTGGAGCATTTCCAGGCTGGTTCCGGCCACATGGGTCAGGAAGGTATTCAGGAGCTTATCGTGCTCCTTTTTCTTGCAGCCGCAGCTTTGTACATTGGCATATACCAGGGCATTGTAGCTCAGCTCCACCTCGTTGCCGCAGTCACAGCGGCAGTGCCACAGGGGCGCATCCTTGTCCCGGACACGGTAGAGCGCCGTCAGGCGGTGGAAACGCTGGCCGGTGATGTCCTTATAGGGATGGCGCTGCCCGGTGGTGCAGCCGCAGTTGGTTTTCTCCCCGGAGACCAGGCGGGAGGCGCTGACCTCGCAGGTATAGCCGCAGGTACACAGGCATGTCCACCAGACACCCCGGGTATTTTTCCTGGGAGACAGACCCACAACGGTCAAATCCCCAAATACCTTCCCCCGCAGGTCATGGGCGGATGCATTGCGTGCATTCTCCCGGGCACGGCAGCCGCAGCTGAGGGAGCCGCCATATTTCAGGCTGCGCTCCAGAACATACCGCTCCGTGCCGCAGTCACAGCGGCAGTGCCATTTCTTTTCCCCCCGGGCCGTGGTCATGGAGGCTTTCAGAACCGTCCAGCGGCCAATGTGTGCCCCGGGGGATACGCTGTTTTCCAATACCGACACGAAGAATCAGGCTTTCTTTTTCTTTCCGGCCACCAGAAGGATCACCAGAGCCGCAGCACTGGTAACCAGGACACAGGCCGCCAGATAGATCTGCGCCGTGTCGCCGGTTTTGGGGGCGGTGGGGTCGCCGGGCTCCGCCGGGTACTCCACGATCATAAACTGCCAATCCAGGTATCCAATGGCATCCTGGTATTTGTTGTCCAGTTCCAGGGGTACATCCAGGGTCAGATCCAGGTTCACGGTACCGCCGGAATACAGGGTACCCAGCAGTACCCAGTCCGTCAGACCGGCGGTCTCGTTGGCGGCGGCATCGAACATATAGCCCATTTTGTTGCTCTTGGATTTGGCAACGGTGAGATGGAGCTTGGAGAGGAAGTCCTCGCTGCCCTTCTCCGCGCCCAGGGAACGCATATAGATCTTGACCTTAATCTTTCCGGCGGGGTCATTCTTCACGGTGATGGTTTGGGTCAGCTTATCCCCGGGATAGACATTCTTGAATTCCGAGAACAGATCCGTGGGGCTGTACTTGCTGCCCGGGGCGAAAATAAACTCCTTCGCCTTGCCGTTATAGGTCACGGTTCCGGCAGCCTGCGCCGGTGTGGCCAACCCCAGCAACATCACCAGTGTCAGGGACAAGGTGACCACAGTTTGTATTATCCGCTTCATCCCTTCACCAACTTTCCGTTCTGGATTGTGATACCGCTGTTCGGTGCCCACTGTGCAAAGGCGCCATTCGGGTAATCCTGGATTCCGGAGCCACAAATCTCCACGGCCAGATGGTATCCATCCGGAGCCTTCGCACTGTCTTTAGGCGCACAGGAAGTTATCAGCACTCCGCTCAAAGCGTCCGGATTCACCGGGGTATTCCAGTAATAATAGCCATCGTTTCCTTCCAGCCAGCCGTTGGCCAGGTCATAGGTGATGGTATAATCCTGATCTTTTACCGGCAGCTGACCATACACATTTCCTTGGGCATTTTGCCAGGTAATACGTACATCCGCCCGGAGCCAGGCAGTGGTATTTCCTGTATTCTTGATCTTCACCTGGGATTTTACATTACCTTCCAGAGTTTCCTCCACATCGGTCGTTACCCGGCTTGGAGTAAACAGATTGTTAATGGGGCCGTCCGAATCCATGAGGTAGGCCAGCGTACCGCCGACGGTTACCGCCAGCAGCAACAGCACAGAGGCCAGCAATGTCAGATTTTTTCCTGTTTTTCCATTCATTTTCCGCATTTTTCGGCCTCCTCTCAACCCTTATTCGGATCCCGGAGGGCGGAACCGTTCGTTCCGCCCCACCAGTTTCTGCAGTAGCTGTCTCCGGACAGCCAGTATTCCCGGGTACGCTGATTTGTAAAGGTTACACAAGCCGTGTCATCACCCGGTACAGTTGCTGTCTGCGTCTTCTCTCCAACCACATCGTAGCGCCATGTCCAGTCAGTTTCTTCCGTAACGGTATACACACCTACAGGCAGATGCTCGATGGTTATGGAGCTGTTCCCACAAATGGTAACCCGCAGTTCTATACCCTGCCCCTTTACCGTGAACATGGTGTTCTGGGTTTCCCCTGCGGAAAGTCCCTTCTTGGTAATGGTCAGATTGCCGTAAAGCGCTCTGTAAGTATTGACAAAAGCATAGGAAAGCTTCTGATTCTTCACCGTAGTCTGTTCCACGGAAAAAACATCCGTATTATTGACCTTGGTGGAAACCCACTGGTAATTCGTGATTTCCTTTTTGGTTTCCGTAACCTTTACCATGTAGTTTTCCGGGATGTCGAAGAATGCCCGTTCTCCATCTGCCAGTTGGAATTTACCCTGGGAATCCGTTTTCGCATTCTCGCTTGTGTTGTCTGCGTGCATCAGAACAAAGGACTGATTTGCCCAAGCTGTTTCATTCTGATATTCGCCGGTGCCCTGATTTTTCACGGTGATGGCAAACTCAAATTTCTCACTTGCCAGTACATCCTGATCGAAACCGTTCACAGTAACTTTCTTGGATACCTCTACAGACCCCTGAGGTGTCTGGGGCAGGTTAAACTTCATGTAGCAGTTGGAAACGCTACCGCAGCGCTCCATATAAAACAGCTTCATGGTGTGTTTGCCGGGGGAATAGAGGGTGGGAGCCAACGTACCGCTAACTGCAGTGGCATCGCCAACGCCTCCCGACGCAGTATTGAATCCCGTTACTTTTACCGCCTTTTCCACCCAAGATGTGCCATTTGTAAAGTTCACTTTGCCGGTAATTGCACCATGGCCACCGCCAATATCCAGCACCAGCTGATCATCTACAAATACCCACAGGTCATCGTCACCATTGAAGATGTACTCCAAATCTTTTCCGTCTACCTGTCCGCCGACAGGAATGTAAAAGTCAAATTCCATGACAACACCATAGCACAGTTCCTTTGCCAGTGCTTCCGCATCCGCATCGGGATTGAAAATAGAACGGCTGGCACGTGCTACAGCAGTATCGTCATTTTGCATCAGTGCTTTCCATGTAGACAAGTCAAACTTGGTATTGTTACCGGGGTAAGAATCCTGAATTTCAGAGAAGGGATAGAAGCCGCCTCTGGTGGTTATATCATCGTAATAGCCGATCAGACGGATTTCCTGAATCTCCACGTCATAGCTCTGATTTTTGTCGATGCCACTACCTCTGTTCGAATCGAACAGATCCACGCGCAGGCTTCTGATTGTCTTTCCGGAAGTCCAATACGGGCAAGTACTGGTATCCACCACGAATTGGATCCATTCTCCGTTGGGCGTATAGTCTACCAGAAACGAATTATTCTCGTTGTAACCACTTCCATCGTCAAAAAACAGCTGGAATTCATTGGCGCCGACATTGGCAGGAACCTTGGCTTTTATATAAATCTGTTTGATGGTTCCCGCATCCAGTCCAGTCTGTCCAGGACTACCAGGCACAGTAAAGCTGACAAATGGATCAAACCGACCAGCGGATTCCACTGCGGTAGCCCTGAAAACACCATTACTTATAGAGGAATTCTGGTAACTATTCATTCCATACGCCGTGTTTAAATCCAGTGTTGCCACATAACTGTTCTTTGTGGAAAGGGTATCCGCATACAGCTCAATTATCCCGGTAGTGGCATTATACTGGGCGTGGTTGGCAGAACTCTTATATTCATAGTATCCGGTTTGATTGTCATATACGAATTCAAAGGGAATATCGTTGTAAATCGTTTTTCCCGCAGCAGGAGTCGAATCCCCAAAGAGGATTTTACCGGTTTCCGCACCGGCACCACTGCTTACATGGTTAAACACCGGAAGACCATTCTGAAGTTTGTCCTGGACGATTCCCTGCTTTGCCATCTGTTCACAGTCATTGATGCCGCCGTTGCTGCTCCCCGTACCCGGATAGCCCACAAACTCGAAGGCATTCCCGCCTTTGGCAGCCGCGCTCAAGGCGTTGTTCACAGGCACAGGATCATAGTCAAACAAATCCACAGGGAATGTGTGGATGCTGTAGCGGCTGTCTCCTGCCAAAGCATCCCGCATTTTTTGCGCATTGTATTGGCTGTTTACAAATACAGCCGCATAGCTGGAAAAACTCTCTGTGCCAAAAACGATGGTTCTTCCGCCCTGGGTTGTACGCATATACTGGGAGGTTACAACCTCCGCGCCATTGCTGCCGAAATGGACAACGTATACCTTATTCGCACCGGAGGGAATCTTTCCGGCGGGAATCTGCATGCTAACACCAACACGGCCGTCGGGCTGCTGCCCTCCAAAGTCAATGTCCACTGCGACAATCCCCCGAATTTGTTCCTCGACGATACCCTGCACCTGGCTGGCAGAAACGGTAACAGGCGTTACCGTCACAGATGTTCCTTCAGGGAAAGCACCCTCCATTGCGCAGATTCTGGCTCCAACACCATTGGAGGCCGTCCCCGTAAACTGTACGTATACAGGTTCCTCATCCTCTTCGCCGCTGTCTGCATCGCCCAGCAGCGCCACCAGTTCTGTATATGTGGTAGCGGTATAGACCTCCAGGATATTCAGAATGTCCTGCTGGGTTTCTTCATCATAGCTATCCCAGGCATCATAGAGCTCCTGGGCGGTTTTGTCCTTTACCAGTTCCAGGATGTACTGCTTGCGGGGGCAGGCATCGGCGTGGGATGCCAGGCTCTGGGGGGGATTTTCACAGGTGCAGGTATTGTCCGGCTCCTGGGGGTTTGTCTCCTCCGGCCCGGTTTCCCCGGGCTGGGTGGGTTCCGGCTGGGTGGCATCCGGCTCTTCCAGGGAAGTATCCGCCGCTTTCACATAGGCATAGTCCTTCAGGAAAAGGCCGCCAACCAGGGCGCTGAAATCCGCATACTTATACCGGTACCATGCGTGGTTGCCGTTGGCATCCAGCTCGATGGCCACAATTTCAATCTTGTAGGGCAGGGAGACGGCATAGCCCTCTTCCCCCTGGGTGGATTTATACACCAGAGAACCGGGCTTGATCCACAGCTTATCCCCAACCTTGGGAAGATTGCCGCCGGACTCCCCGGATTCCCTGGAGTCCTTGCCGGTAGTGGGGGTAGCAGGCTCACTCTCTGTGGGCTGCGTCGTCTCGGTGGGCTGGGTAGTCTCCGCAGGCTGAGCCCCTTCGGTAGGCTGGGTGGTCTCGGCAGGAGCCACTGTAGCCGGGGCGGTAGTTCCCACAGTTTCCTCCGGCTGGGTAGCCTCCGTAGCCTGGGTCACGGCTGTGGGTTGTGTGGTCTGGGTCTCCCCGGCGGGGTCTGCCATGGCAGGCAGAGCAAAGCTTCCCAGAATTGCCAGGCACAGCAGCCAGGCAAGGATACGCTTATTCATAGGTCACCGCTCCTTTCATCAGTCCGGCCAGCCGGGAATGTCTTCCACGGTGCCGTTTTCCGGAATAGGATTGTGGATGGTTTGCACAGCCTGGGCATAGATCTGGATATTGGCGGTGCAATTCTGATAATCGTTGTTCATTTCCCGGGCAAAGCCAACCTCCCGGAACAAAACTCCGGTGCTCTTTCCGGCGGGGACGGAGCTGGTATAATAATAGTATCCATCCTCCCCCAGAACCCAGCCATCCTCTACGGCAAACGAGAGGGCGGGTACAGTAGTGCCCTTGGCGGTTTTAATCTTCCCGGACAGAGGCGCGCCATCGGCATTGAGAAGGCTGGTTTCCACCTTCACCCGAATCCAGGCTTCCCCATCACCGGTATTGGCCACGGAAACGATCTTACTCACAGTAGTGCCGGGCATCACGCCGGAAATTCCCTTCTGTGGGAAGTCTAACTCGGTATCGCCGACCTTCATTTTCTCGACAATCTGAATGCCGATGTTTCCGGCGGTAATCACATTCCGTGCCGTATCCGTGGTTGAAAAATACGCCAGGGTACCGCCGCAGCAGATACACAGGCAAATGGCCAGAATGGAACAGGCAATGAGCTTTCGTTTCATAATGGATTCTCCTTCTTCATGGAATATGTCTGCCTCCCGTGGGAGGAATTAAGCGTTGTTTCTGGCTCAGGCCATATCACAGCACCCGAAAATCAGGCGCTCTGATATAGGCTGGGATATACCCCCGCCGCAGGCGGGGAGAAGGCTCCCTTGTGTAAAGGGCGGTGCGTCGCGCAGCGAATCTAATGAATGCTTGCCGGTGGCAAGCACACCTCTGCTATGCTGTCAGCGAAGCTGACTGAGGGATTGTTCCGGGCACTGAAATGCTTGAATACTTCGGATACTATTGCTGATTACGGTTCTGTACCATTGCACCAACTGCGTAGCATATCTCTACTGCCGACGCAATCCCTCTGTCACGGCATTCGCCGTGCCACCTCCCTTTACACAAGGGAGGCTTTGGTGCGTTCCGCCCGGGAGTGTGTTCAAGATACCCCAATGCCCTGCGGCCTGGTGGCCGCAGGGATGGTTTGGGTTTCTACGCAGAAACCCTTACAGTTTAAAATTACTGCCAGTTGGTAGTGGTGCCGCCCCAGGGGTTGTAGTTGGCACCGAAGGCTTCGGTAACAGCCTCGTCCACGGAATCAAAGCCGGCAGTCTGAACCGCAACAGCGAAAACAGGGCACTTCACAGCATCCCAGTTCCAGCCTTCGTCCAAAGAACAGGTCTTGCCGAAAGCGATCAGGGAACCGTCCTTGCTAAAGTTGACGGACTTATCCAGGTAAACGCCATTGATCAGACGTTCCGTGGTAGCGTTACCGGCCAGAGGCTGATAGTAGTCAGCGTAGTAAACATTGTACTTAATGCCGTCAATAGTGGTTTCATAGTAGTTCCACTTTTCAGCACCGTTGACAGTGTGCTTCCAGTTCCATTCCTTACCTTCGGTGTCGTGCATAACGCCATCCTCAGTCGTGTACTTACCAAAGTTGAAGTGCAGGATGTTCAGACCGGCATTG
>CAZCRO010000070.1:0-10299 GCA_964501115.1 uncultured Oscillospiraceae bacterium | reverse complement strand
GCTTTACCCTTACCAAGAGTATTCCCACAACAGCCACAAATTAGTCGTGATGTAAACGCTCTATGTATGATGTTCCTCTATGGAAAATCCGTATTAAATTATGATGTTCTTCTATCGTCTCAGCCTGCTCAAAGCTGGTGTGCCACTATTAAATACTTGTCACAGGTCTGATGTGCCGCTATCATAGTGGAACATCTATCCCTGATGTGCCGGTGTTGGTCAGACACCGATTGTTGGGTCGTTTTTAGGGTAACTGCTGAAAAACCCCGTATTTCCGGGCTTTTTCGTGTTGTCCCTATTATCAATCACTCCCATTCCCTGCACAATGCCTCCGGTAGTGTTGAGCAGAGCCTCATCGGTCACTTTCAGAAGAAAATTTCTGCCGTTTTGCCGGTTTTGCGGATATATTTTTGTGATTTCCACAGAATATTCCTGTGGTTTGCTTCCGGAAATGGTTGCGTAGATGGTGGCTTCACCGGTGTGGATGTCTTCCCATTGGGCAACAGGTATGCGTTCACCGGGGAAGGCCTGGAAGGAGATGCCAAAAACACCATGGGGTGTATTGGCGTGTATACTTCCCAGTGCGGTCTGGCTGGTGGGCTGCCCCTTTAATAGTCCCGGTTCTCCGCAGCATCCTTTTTGTACGGATTGCACCTGGGCGGGGAATATGTCCCCGGAGGTTATGGGCATCAGGCAGTCTTTTGCGGTGCTTACACCATGGCCAAGCGCGCCGAATTGCTTGCTTTCCGGGTCATACCAGGTGACTGTGCCAACGCCGGAGATCCCTTCCCGCAAATACAGTCCCAATACCGGCTGGTCATCCCTGCGGGCAGGGGTTAAGGTCAGGGAGACGGTCTTGCTTCCTCGCAGAAGCTGCAGGTGGAGCTCCTGGGGGTTCTGGGTCAGAATGTCTCGAATTTGTTGAATGTTTTGTATTTGTTCTCCGTTTGCTTCCAGAATCCTGTCTCCTATTTGTATGCCTGCCTGTTGTGCGGCATAACCCAAAGCATCGTCGAATGCGGCAACGGTTACTGTATCGTCCCGCAGAGTCAGGCCAATCAGCTGACCAACAGGAACCAGGTATTCCGCTGCCGTGGCGGCAATGGGCAATATAAAAAAGAGCCAGAAAGAAAAAACGATACTGGCAATGCGTCTCATGCAATTCCCTCCTTTCGTGTCTGCCTTCTTACTATTCCGCGCAAAATGAAATGTAACCGCTGAAAAAGTCGAAAAATCAGGAAGTATTTGCCTGCGCAGAAAAATGCTTCTTGCATTCCGGGCAGTCAGTGGTTACAATGTCCTGTAGAAAGGCGGGAAAATATGGAAAATAATGTAGATTATGCTTCTTTGTCTCAGCAGCTTCGGGCAATGACCCGGGATGTTCCTTATCTTACGGCCAATCTGGCCAACACTTCTGCGCTTTTGTGGCAGAGTATGCCCGGATTAAACTGGGTGGGATTTTATCAAATGCTGGATGGAGCCTTGGTTCTCGGACCGTTTCAGGGGAAGCCGGCATGCATTCGGATCCCTGTCGGTCGGGGGGTATGCGGGGCAGCGGTAGCCCAGGGGCAGACCCAGCGGGTGGAAGATGTGCACCTGTTCCCGGGGCATATTGCCTGTGATTGTGCCAGCAATTCGGAGATCGTGATTCCACTGCGAAAGGGAACGCAAATTTGGGGCGTTTTGGATATAGACAGCCCGGAGTTTTCCCGCTTTACGGAGGAAGATCAGCGTGGCCTGGAATTGCTGGCAAAAGAAATAGAAGCGTTTTTGTAATTCCTGAACAAAAGGGAACATGGCTTTCTATTGCCTATTGACAAACTAGGTAAGATGTGGTATGCTCCCTATAGAGTTACTAGGGAATTGGCGTTCTCTAAAACCACAGGAGGTTTTTGTAATGACAGTATATGTTGACAATGCGGCAACCACAAAGATGAGCCAGGTGGCCATCGATGCGATGCTGCCCTATATGACCACGATTTACGGCAATCCTTCCAGCCTGCATACAGTAGGCCAGGAGGCCAAAGAGGCGCTGGATGCGGCCCGGGAAACGGTAGCAGCCTGTCTGGGCTGTGAGCCCCGGGAGATTATCTTCACTTCCGGCGGCAGTGAGGCAGATAATCAGGCCATTCTCTCCGCTGCCCGCTATGGCGAACGGAAGGGGAAGAAGCACATCATTTCCACGGCATTTGAGCATCACGCCGTACTGCATACCCTGAACAAGCTTGCCAAGGAAGGCTTTGAAATCACCCTCCTGGATGTTAAGCAGGGGCATAACATCACCGCACAGCAGGTGAAGGACGCAATCCGTC
Organism: uncultured Oscillospiraceae bacterium; assembly: GCA_964501115.1. Taxonomy (GTDB): domain Bacteria; phylum Bacillota; class Clostridia; order Oscillospirales; family Oscillospiraceae; genus Faecousia. Next base: position 7,987 of record CAZCRO010000070.1, on the reverse strand, counting down.
CGGATACCTGCCTGGTTACCACCATGTATGCCAACAATGAGATCGGTTCCGTGTTGCCCATTGCGCAGATCGGTGCCATCTGCAAAGAGGCCGGTGTGCCTTTTCACACCGATGCGGTTCAGGCAGTAGGTCATCTGCACATTGATGTCAAGAAAGAGAATATCGATATGCTTAGCCTTTCCGGCCACAAGTTCCACGGCCCCAAGGGCGTGGGTGCGCTGTATGTCCGGCGTGGATTCCCTCTGGTTAATGTGATCGAGGGCGGTGCCCAGGAGCGTGGCAAGCGTGCCGGCACAGAGAACATCCCCGCAATTTGCGGTATGGCAGCGGCGATGAAGGATGCCTACGATCATATCGATGAAAATGCGGAAAAGGTTTCTGCTATGCGGGACAAGCTGATCCAGGGTCTGAGCAAGATTCCTCATTGTGCGCTCAACGGTGATATGGAACACCGCTTGCCCGGCAATGTCAGCTTCTGCTTCGAGGGTATTGAGGGCGAGAGCCTGCTTCTGCTTCTGGATGCCAAGGGAATTTGTGCTTCCTCCGGTTCTGCCTGTACCTCCGGCAGCCTGGATCCCAGCCATGTGCTGCTGGCCATTGGCCGTGTTCACGATGTTGCCCATGGCTCTCTGCGCCTGAGCCTGTGCGAGAACAATACCATGGAGGAAATGGATTATATTCTGGAAAATGTTCCCCAGGTGGTGGAATATCTGCGCAATATGTCTCCGGTTTGGAGAGACCTGCAAACCGGCAAGAGAACCTATATTCTGTGATTTTTGGAGGAAAGAAAAATGGCACTTTACAGTGAAAAAGTTATGGATCATTTCACCCATCCCCGCAATGTCGGTGTTATTGAGGATGCCAGTGGTGTAGGTGAAGTGGGCAACGCCAAGTGCGGCGATATTATGAAGATCTATCTGAAAATCGAAAATGACATCATTGTGGATGTCAAGTTCGAAACCTTTGGATGCGGCAGCGCCATTGCTTCTTCCTCTATGGCTACAGAGATGATCAAGGGTAAGTCCATTCATGAGGCAATGGCACTCACCAACAAGGCTGTTGCCGAGGCGCTCGATGGCCTGCCCGCCCACAAGCTACATTGCTCCGTCCTGGCAGAGGAAGCCATTAAAAACGCTCTGAAGGACTACTATGACCGCAATGGTCTGCCTTACGACGAGAAGGATTTCCCTGACTGCGAGCATTGCGACCACTGCGAGTAAGACCATGATCGTTTCAACCAAAGGACGCTATGCCCTGCGGGTTATGCTCTGCTTTGCCCAGCGGGGCGGGGAAGAATACATCCCCATTAAGGAAATTGCGGAAAAAGAAGGTATTTCCCAAAAGTATCTGGAGTCCATTATGACCATTCTTTCCAAAGGTGGCTTGGTGGATGCCCAGCATGGCAAAGGTGGCGGCTACCGCCTGAACCGGAAGCCGGAAGAATATACCGTTGCCAGCATTTTAAACCTGACAGAGGGCGGTCTGTCCGCTGTCAGCTGTACCTCTCAGGGGGCGGCTGCCTGCTCCAGAACATCCTGCTGTGAAACAAGACCGATGTGGGATAAGCTGGATGCCATGATCCATGCGTTTTTCGAAGGAATCACCCTGGCAGACCTGCTGAAGGAAAACAACGGCTGACCAACAGGGGCAGTGCGGAATAATGAACCCGTCAATGTATCTTCAGGACGATACGTTGACGGGTTTTGCTTTATGGGGTGGAAGTTGTGAAAAATTCCCGGGAAACTGTCTTGTCAATTTTCCGCTTTGTGCTATAATTTTTTTATAAAGAAAAAGGAGTGAGGAAGTATGTCGGTTTTGCAGCAGCTGAACAGCCCTGCTATGTACTGGATCTGCGGAGGAATCATTGGCTTTGTGGCCATTGTCTGCGTGATTTTCATGGTTCGTGCCTATCGGGTAGGGAAGGCACTGGGGATGGATACCGGAAAAATGAAGCAGGTCATCGTTTCCAGTGCAAGCTTCTCCGTGCTGCCCAGCGTGGGTATTTTGCTTGGGGTGATTGCATTGTCCGGTGCCTTGGGAACTCCCTGGCCGTGGCTGCGGCTGAGTGTCATCGGTGCGCTCCACTATGAGACCCAGGTGGCTCAGGCGGCGGCAGAGCAGGTGGGGATGACGGCTCTCTCTGCCAGCCAGATGACTCCGGAGGGATTTTCCACCATTGCGCTGCTGATGAGCCTGTGCATCATCTGGGGCATGGTACTGACGGTGCTTTTTAACAAGCGCTATACCGGGAAACTTTCCGGCTCTACTTCCGGTGGCGGTGGATTTGGGGATATGGCAATGACGGCTATGTTTATTGGTATGGTCAGTGCGTATCTGGCCAGCTACCTTGGTGGATTTGTATCCTCCCAGGGGATTTTCACCTTCCGGGGAGATTGGCTGCCACTGCTTACGGCGGCGGTATCCGCTCTGGTGATGGCTGGAGTCCTGTGGCTGGCAGAGAAGAAAAAACTTCGGTGGCTGGAGGATTTTTCCATTGCCTTGAGTATGCTTCTGGGCATGGCAGCCGCAGCGCTGGCAGCATGGTAAGGAGGAAACGATATGGAAGCAATCTGGGAGCGATACAACAAACATACCCATATTTTGGGAAGAGCCGTTAGTGTGCTTACCCTGGCGATGCTGCTGGGTGCGCCGTTTCTTATCGGACATATCCTGGGAGCATATCCCAATCTGGGAGCGACTGCACGAGGATTTTTCTCCGTGGGCATTGTCTGGATGGTTAGCAGCGTGGCGGAATTTCTGATCTATACACCCATGCTTGGAGCAGGAGGTGGTTACCTGGCTTTTATTACCGGAAACCTGATTAATATGAAGATTCCCTGCGCGGTCAATGCCAGAGACACCGTAGGCGCCAAAAGCGGTACGAAGGAAAATGAGATTATTTCCACTTTGTCCATCGCAACTTCTTCTCTGGTCACAATTCTGGTGCTGGCGGTAGGCGTGGCAGCGCTGGTTCCTTTGCAGCCGCTGCTGCAGGCGGAAGTTTTGCAGCCTGCCTTTGATAATGTGGTTCCGGCGCTTTTTGGCGCTATGGCTTATCGCTATTATCGGAAACATTTGCGCCTGGCGGCCATTCCGTTGCTGGGCATGAGCGTGCTGTTCATTCTGGTGCCCAGCCTGACCGGCTCTACCAGTTTGATGGTCATACCTGCCGGAGGAATCGCCATCGGTGCGGCTTTCCTGGGGTACCGAAAAGAAAAGAAAGCAGGGTCTGTATGAAATATCTTTTATTTGTGATTGCTGTTATTTTGTTGCTGTTTTTCATTGCATTGGTGCGTACCTTGCTGACTCCGGCAAAGACCTCCGGCTATATGCCCCAGGAGGATCCGGAGGAAGCCAGCCGCCTGGCAGAAAAGCTCTCCCGGATGATTCAGTGCGATACCACCTCTTATCCTGACCAGAAGGATCTTTCCGGTGTATATGCGCTCCATCAGGTTCTGCGGGAGCAGTTTCCTCTGGTGCACGCGCATTTGGAGCGGACGGAAATAGATGGAAATTTGCTTTACTATTGGAAGGGAAAGCAGAGTACGAAACCTGTTTTACTGATGAGCCACCAGGATGTGGTGCCTGCGGAAGGCACCTGGGAGCATCCTCCTTTTGGCGGGGAAGTCCACCAGGGAAAGCTGTATGGCCGGGGTGCGGCGGATACAAAATGTACGGTTATGGCCTTTTTTGAAGCGGTGGAGCAGCTCCTGGCAGAGGGCTATGTCCCCCAGCAGGATGTATATCTGGCCTCCTCCTGCACAGAAGAGTGGGGTGGAGATGGCGCACCGAAGCTGGTGGCGGAATTGCAGAGACGGGGTGTGGAGCTGTTTTTGCTGTGCGACGAAGGCGGTGCCATAATCCGGGAGCCTATCGGCGGCATTCCCGGGAATTTCGCCATGGTTGGCGTATTTGAAAAGGGAAAGGCGGATGTCCGCTTTACGGCACGCAGTTCCGGTGGCCATGCCAGCGCACCGGGGAAGGGAACACCCATCGCCCGCCTGGCTGCCTTCGTAAACCGGGTGGAAACCCACAGCCCCTTCCGGAAGAAGCTGATGCCGGAGGTGGCGGCCATGTTCCAGGCATTGGCACCCTATGGTTCCTTCCCCCTGCGGTTGGTTCTGGGAAATCTGTGGCTCTTTCGTCCGCTCCTGCTCTGGCTGATGCCGACGCTGAGTGCCCAGGCGGCAGCTATGTTGAAAACCACCATTGCGTTTACCGTTGCTTCCGGATCGGATGCCTATAATGTCATTCCCCAGGAGGCCAGTGTGGGAGCCAATCTGCGCTTCATTCCCCACCAGGGAGAGAAAGAGAGTTTGAAGATTCTGGAGGACTTGGCAGACAAATACGGTTTGGAGCTTCAGGTGCTGCATAGCAACGATTATACGGCTCCCATCGATTTGAGCGGAGAGGCATATGGCATCTTTATGGATGTTATTGCCAAAACCTTTCCTGCGCTCCCTGCCTCTCCTTATGTTGTGACCGGTGCGACGGACGCTCAGTTCTATCAAAAAATCTGTAAGAACTGCTTCCGTTTTGCCCCGGTGGTCTACGGGACGGAGCAGATGAAGGGAATGCATGGAATCAATGAGAATATCGAGATCAATACCCTTCCCGGTGCTGTGAGATTCTACAAAAATCTGATTCAGGCACAGAAGGCGTAAAGAACCCCCGGGCATGAGTTTGGCCATGTCTGGGGGTATTCGTATGCGGTTTGCTCTTCTAATATACACCTTTCGGAGGTGACATTTATGGAATGTGGGGATAGGTTTGCAACAAAGTCTGAATATGAGCCTCTATTTGGCTGCAAATCTGATGAATATCGGCTTTTCCGGTGCAGCGAAGAGTTCCGTTGGCCATGCAGGTGAGCATCCAGTCGTTTATTTCCGGTGCGTAGTGGGTGTAGTCCTTGTAGTTATCCAGGTCGCAGATCAAAGAATCTGCCTGGAAGTCATACACTTCCACATTGTCGTATTCGGCCAGCCGATCGATGGCATAGGCCTTCAGTTTCAGGTAGGTTTCCCCGTAACCTGCCTGATAGGCGTAGTGCCAGAACAGGGCAGAGTAGGGAGGGAAAAAGAAGGTGTAGCTGCCCTTCTGAAAATCCAGCAGACTCAGATAACTCTCCAGCCGGTTTACCATCCGGCTATACATGATTTCGCAGTCTTCCTGCTGCGCAGCCGCCGGAGGGCTGTAGCTGTTCAGGACATATTGCGCGCCAAACTGCCAGTCCTGCCGCCAGTCTTCCAGGTAGTCGATGCTGGTGGCCTGGCTGAATTTTTCGGGCAGGGAGATGCCCAGGGTTTTGGCGGCAGACAGGGCAAGGTCAATGGGGATAAAGCGCATCCAGGTTTCGTATCCCAGCAGATACCGATAGTCGTTATACAGATGCTCATCCATCAGATAGTCCGGGAACCGATCCATATCATCCCAAATTTCTTTCTGAAACAGGTACTGATCCAGGCAGATATAGTAGTTTTCTGCCTTTCCAAGCTCCTGAATTTTTTGGGTGAGTTTGGAAATCTCCGTCAGGCTGATGGCACCGGTGGTGATTTTCAGGGGCTTGCCCCCCAGAGTATCCCGGAACAGCTGCATATCCGTGTTCTGAATCATGGAGGAGCCAATCAGTACTGTGTCATAGTCGTAATTCTTGATCAGCCCGGGGGTGACCAGCCGGGAATTGAGCAAATAGGTATTGTCTCTCACCCGGTATTGCATATAGGGGTCGATGCAGTAGGCACAGGCGCACAGCAGCAGAACCATAGCCAATACCAGTGCGCATAACCGCAGCAGCCATTTTTTTGCCATTGCGTTGCTCCTTTAAAAATTGAAGTAGATAAACACGCTTTCCCGGGACAGGTGTATCAGCGCCAGGCACAACAGCATGGCTGTTGTAACCATTTGTCTGGGCCGATAGGAGAATTGGGACAAGAGCGTTTGGCTGTTCTTTCCCCGGAAGCATACACACAGCAGGGAAATCAGAACTGTGAACAGGTAGATGGTATTGATCCCTGCGGGGACACCTACAAAGCCGTCGTTGGCCAGGTAGGCAACTTGTGTCAGTGCCATGTTGGAAAAATCGAACATCCCTCTGTAAACCATAGTGGCCTGGGAGAAGCTTTCTGCCCGGAAAAGCACCCACAGCGCATTGACAAGCAGGAATGTGATACCGATGCGAAGCCAGCGGGGGAGTTTTTCAAGAGGGGCTTTGGCAGCTCGTTCCAGCGCGTTCAAAAGTCCGTGCAGTAATCCCCACAGTACAAATGTCCAGCTGGCACCGTGCCACAGCCCGCTGACAAGGAAGGTGGCCAGCAGATTCAGATAAGTACGTACCTCTCCCTTTCGGCTTCCGCCCAGGGGAAAGTAGACATAGCTGCGCAAAGCGCGCCCTAAAGTAATGTGCCAGCGTCGCCAGAAGACACCAATGCTTTCGGACTGATAGGGGGAACAGAAGTTAAAGGGAATGTCGATGTTGAATAATTTTCCCAGCCCCACAGCCATGTCCGAGTAGCCGCTGAAATCGAAATACACCTGGAATGTGTAAGCAAGGGAAGTTGCCCAGGCAGCCCAGAAACCCAAACTGGAGGAACCGAAGCCTGTATCCGCAAAAAGCGCCAGGGAATCAGCCAGCACAGCTTTTTTTGCCAAACCGATGGCAAAGATATAAACGCCTTGACAAAAGTTTTCCCAGGAGAAATATCGCCGGTGTTCCTCCTTAAACTGGGGCACCATTTCACTGTACAGCACAATAGGGCCGGCTACCAGTTGTGGGAAAAACAGTACGAACATGCAGTAATCGTCAAACCGTTCCAGCTTTTCTTCTCCCTTCCGGATGGATACCAGAAAGGACAGCTGCTGAAAAGTGAAAAAGCTGATGCCCAGGGGCAGAGCTATGCGGCGCATGGGCAGAGAAAGCCCCAGAAGCACATTGCAGTTTTCTACGAAGAAATCCCGGTATTTGAAATAGCCCAGCAGTGCCACATTAAAAAGACACCCGAGATAAAAGGCGGTGCGGGAAACGGAGCCCTGCCCCCGATCCATAATATAGGCCAACAGATAGTTGATGATTATGGAAATGACGATGATAAGCAGGTAGCTTGGGTTGAAATATCCGTAGAAATATAGAGAAGCGGCAATGAGAAACAGCCTCTGGAAAATGGGATTTTTCACCCGTGACAGCAGAAAGTATCCTGCCAGAACCAGGGGCAGAAAGGCAAACAGAAAAATATAGGAAGAAAAAACCATATGTGCTCCTGCTTACTGACGCTTGCGGAATGCCATATATCCCTCCAGAATCAGGGAGGCGGCAACTGCGTCTACAGTATCCTTCCGCTTTTTGCCATGGTAATTGTGGGCAGAGAGGATGTTGTGCGCCTCCACTGTAGTGCGGCGTTCATCCCACATGGCAACCTCCAGGCCGGTTGCCTGACGCAGCGCCTCGGCAAACTCCCGGCACAGCTGGGCTCTGGCACCCTCAGAACCATCCATATTTTTCGGAAGTCCTACTACAATCTCACCCACCTGATTGCTTTCTGCCAGGCGGACAATGTCGGCAATGGCCTTTTCCCGGTTGCGGCTGGGCACCACCGTGGTGGAGCCTACAATGCTGCAAAGCAGATCGGAAATGGCGACACCGGTTCTGGCATCGCCGTAGTCGATACCCATGATTTTCTTCATAAATATACTCCTTGTACAGTTTTCTATATTCTACAGAAAAGAAAGCCAAAAGGCAAGGGGGACAGGAAAAAAGAAAGAAGAAAAAACAAAAAAATCGTGAAATTTTAGTTGACAACATACATCCCCTGTGATAGAATATTTCTACCTGTGAAAAAGGGCTCTTTTTTTGTGCGCCTTTTTCAGCCCCGGGGGCGATTTCTATGTAGTTTATCGCCGCTTCTAAATCTTAAATAGCCGGGTGTGATACAGGGAGGCAAATTTTTAAGGAGGTGCCGTTATGCGCGTGAAAGTCACTTTGAGATGCTCTGAG
>CAZCRO010000069.1:0-10794 GCA_964501115.1 uncultured Oscillospiraceae bacterium | reverse complement strand
AAGCAAGGATCTCTTTTGCCTCGTTCAGGCGCTGATCCTTCCAGGTGCTCATCTCGTCGATCTGCTCCAGCGGCAGGAAGGTGAGCATACGGATGCACTTCATCACATCCGCATCGTCCACATTGCGCCAGTACTGGTAGAACTCGTAGGGACTGGTCTTATTGGGATCCAGCCAGACAGCACCCTTAGCGGTCTTACCCATCTTCTTGCCTTCAGAGTTCAGCAGCAGGGTGATGGTCATGGCATGGGCATCCTTACCCAGCTTCCGGCGAATCAGCTCGGTGCCGCCCAGCATATTGCTCCACTGGTCATTGCCGCCGAACTGCATATTGCAGCCGTAGTGCTGGAACAGGTAGTAGAAGTCGTAAGACTGCATGGGCATATAGTTGAATTCCAGGAAGGAAAGACCCTTCTCCATACGCTGCTTGAAGCATTCTGCCCGGAGCATGTTGTTCACGGAGAAGCAGGCACCCACATCCCGGATAAAATCGATATAGTTCAGATTCAGCAGCCATTCCGCATTGTTCACCATCTGGGCCTTTCCTTCACCAAACTCGATAAAGCGTTCCATCTGCTTTTTGAAGCAGGCGCAGTTATGGTCGATGGTTTCCTTGGTCATCATGCTACGCATGTCACTGCGGCCAGAGGGGTCACCGATCATGGCGGTTCCGCCGCCGATCAGGGCGATGGGCTTATTGCCTGCCATCTGCAGCCGCTTCATGAGGCACAGTGCCATAAAATGGCCTACATGCAGAGAATCGGCCGTGGGGTCAAATCCGATATAGAATGTGGCCTTTCCATTGTCCACCATCTCACGGATCTCTTCTTCATTGGTCACCTGAGCAATCAGGCCACGGGCAACCAGCTCGTCATACACTTTCATACAAAAATCCTCCTTGTTTTTCGGGACGGAGGTACAAAAAAGCCCTCTGTCCAAGATTTGGACAGAGGGCGTAAAAATCTACGCGGTACCACCTCTGGTTCAGCAACGCCTCACGACGCTGCCCTCACGGCGTCTGCCAACGCCTATCGCTGTATCGGGCGAACCCGTCCTCCCCTACTGTTCTTTCAGGGAAGCCGCTCCGGGAGGTATTTCTGCACTTCTTCCTGTCCCCTCTCACCAACCGGGAACTCTCTGGAGGAAGATGGGGCGCATACTTTTTCCCATCACTGCGTTATGGTGCATATACTAGCAAATTTTTCGTTATTTGTCAAGGGCAAACCACGGCAAATTCCACACAAAAAGCTGGCAATCCCCAATTTCACGCTCCGGCTTTTTATGCCATAAGCATCTCTTCGGCACTCTTGAGGGTCGTTTCCGTAATATGGGTACCACCAATAATTCTGGCCAGTTCCTGCTTGCGCCCTTCTTTATCCAGGGGAGTAACAGCGGTAAAAGTACGTCCGTCCCGTTCACTCTTGGATATAAGCATATGCGTATTGGCCAGGGCTGCCATTTGAGGCAGATGCGTTACACACAAAACCTGCTTGTGCTGTGCCAAAGCGCGCAGCTTTTCCGCAATTCGCTGAGCCGCACGGCCGGATACACCGGTATCCACCTCATCAAAAATAAGGGTATTGACCTGATCTTTTTCCGCAAGCACATTCTTCATTGCCAGCATGATTCTGGCAAGCTCACCGCCGGAGGCCACCTTGCTCATGGGCTTCAAATCTTCACCGGCATTGGCGGAAAGATAGAATGCGACACCATCGGCACCGGTATCGGAAAGTGCTGTTTCCTGGAAGCGGCACTGAAACTGCACCCTGGGCATATCCAGCTGGCTCAGCTCCACCAGAATCTTGGCAGACATGAGCTCCGCCTTCTCCTGGCGATCCTTCCGCAAAGCCAGGGCAGCGTCCCAGGCCGCTTTCTCCTTCTGGGACAGCTGTTTTTTCAGCCGCTCCACCCGATCATCCGCAAATTCTATCTCGTCCAGCTCCTGCCGGGCTTTGTCCAGGTAATCCAGGATCTCCTGGCAGGTGGTTCCGTATTTCCGGCGCAGACGATGGATAATATCCAGACGGGACTCGATCTGCTCCAATTCATCGGCAGAATAGCTCAAATCCTCTTTGGCATCCCGTACTTCATCCGCAATGTCCTGCACCTGATATTTCAGATCCTTCAAACGCTCCTGGAACGCCGCAAACTCATCGCTGTAACGCGCCAGACGGGACAGCGCATATTCCGCCTGGGCAAGCAGCGCCGCAGCACCATCCGTTTCATAACCGCCAAGCAGCGCTTCAGAGGCTTCTTCCAGCCCCTGGGACAACTTCTCCGAATTCTGCAGGAGTTTTCTGCGCTCTTCCAGTTCTTCATCTTCTCCGGGCTGAAGCTCTGCTTTTTCAATTTCGGCAATCTGGTATTTCAGCGTTTCCATACGGCGAAGTTTTTCACTTTCGTCCATACTCATCCGGTCAATTTCCCGGCGAAGTTTGGTAACCTGCCCATACTTTTCCCGATAGTCCTCCAGGAGAGATTCATTATCGGCAAAGGCATCCAAAAATTTCAGGTGGTTTTCCTCGTCGAATAGCGACGCGGAGTCGTGCTGGCCATGAATATTGATCAGCTGAATACCAAGCTTATGCAAAATACTGACAGAAACAAGGCTGCCATTGACGCGGCAGACATTTTTTCCGTCCATAAAAATATCCCGCTGAATGACTGTTTCTTCGTCATACGCCACGCCATTTTCTTCAAACCAGGCGCAATGAGGCACCTGGGTAAAAACCGCCCGGACAGAAGCCTTGTTGGTTCCGGTTCGGATCATATCCCGATAGGCACGCTGCCCCAAGATGGCAGAAATCGCGTCTATCACAATGGATTTACCCGCACCGGTCTCGCCGGTCAGTACATTGAAGCCCTTGTCGAAGGATATATCCGCCTGCTCGATCACGGCGATGTTTTCAATATGCAGAAGACTCAGCATATTTGCCTCCTTAATGAATCACACTTTTGATTTCTCCGGAGAAAGCAGCTGCGGCATTGGCATCCCGCATAACAATGATCACCGTGTCATCTCCTGCCAGGCTGCCCAACACCACGCTGGTCTTCATGGCATCCAGCGCGGCACCGGCCGCACCGGCCATACCAGGCAGTGTATGGATGACAATCAGGTTCTCGGCATAGTCCACGCTGGTCACACACTGGCGAAAAATAGCATTCAAGCGGTCAGACAGCGCAGGGGGCGCATCCTTCTCCGATACGCTGTAGCGATAGGTACCCAGGCTGGTCAGTTCTTTTACCACACGAAGTTCTTTGATGTCCCGGGAGATGGTAGCCTGGGTGGTGCTGAAGCCCGCCTTTTCCAGTTCCATCAGCAGCTGCTCCTGGGTTTCTACGTTGGTATTGGAGATGATCTCCACAATTTTGGCCTGTCTTTGACTCTTCATGTGTGCTTCCCCTTACTTTTTTTGAAACTTGGCATTGACTACATCATAAAAACTACGATCGCTGAGCCGGATTAGCTTGGTTTCCATCCGGGACTTGCGGACTGTAGCGACATCGCCCATATTCAGCCGCAATGCCTTTCCCCCGTCCACAGACAAGTAAGCATTGCGCCGGGCATTTTGTACCATACGGACGGTGATCACCCGCCGGTCAGAAGTAACAATAGATCGGCTTCCCATATCATGGGCACAAATCGGGGTTATGATCATGTTCCGGGCATCCGGCTCTACAATGGGGCCTCCGGCAGAAAGACTATAGGCCGTGGAGCCGCTGGGTGTGGAAACAATAATGCCATCTCCCCCGCAGTTCATAGCCTGCACACCATCACACTCCACGCTGAGATAGACAATCCGGGCAACCGCTCCCTTGGTGACCACTACATCATTCAGGCAAATATCATGGAAAATAATATCCCGTTCCCGCTGGACGGTAACATCCAGCATCATGCGGCTGTCAATGGTATAGTTATCCCCGGCCAGCTGTGCCAGGCGATGGAGTTCTGAACTTTCCAGCTCTGCCATAAAACCCATTGTGCCGATATTCACACCCAAAATTGGAATTCCACGGCGGGTCGCTGCCTTGGCTGTGTGCAAAATGGTACCGTCTCCTCCAAAGCAAACCAGGCAGTCCGCATTGGGAAGCTCCCGCTCCAACCTGGAAAAACGAATGTCCTTCGGCAGTTCAAAGCTTCTGTCCACATCGAAGGGCAGACAGACTACCGGACGCATACCCGCCTCTTTCAAAATCTGAATAGCAGCACGCACAGTTTGAAAATTCCGATCCCGGTATGGGTTGGGAGTCAGGACAATGTTTTTCATACCTCCGCTCCTTTATCCAAAGCGGCATGTGCCTGATTGACCACATCCACAACATCCGGACGGATGCCTTCCACGTCATCCAGGCTCAAATGTCCCAGAAATTCGATATTTCCTTCCGGGCCCTTTACAGGAGAGAACGTAAGCCCCAGGATACGGAAACCCAGAGTATCTGCCAGCTCTACAAAGCCTTGCAGCACTTCCACATGGGTACTCTTTTCCCGAACAACGCCCTTCTTACCAACCTTCTCCCGCCCGGCCTCGAACTGGGGCTTGATCAGGCAAAGTACCTGACCGGTCGGTTTGAGCAATGCCTGAATGGCAGGCAACACAATCTTCAACGAGATAAAACTGACATCCACCACAGACAGATCCAAAGGTTCTCCCAGCTGCTCCGGAGTTACATAGCGGATATTGGTCTTTTCCATAACCACGACCCGGGGATCAGAACGGATTTTCCAATCCAGCTGCCCGTAGCCCACGTCGATGGCAAAAACCTTGCTGGCTCCCTGCTGGAGCAGGCAATCCGTAAATCCTCCGGTAGACGCACCGGAGTCACTGCAAACATATCCAACAGGCTTCACACCAAAGTCCCGCAGTGCCTTTTCCAGCTTCAGGCCGCCACGGCTGACATAAGGACAGGCAGCCCCCCGGACTTCTATTGCAACCGTTTCTTCATAGGAGGTACCGGGTTTGTCTGCTTTCTGTCCATCCACATATACAATGCCGCTCATAATAATGGCCTGAGCTTTGGTTCGGTTTTCCGCATATCCCTGCTCAGTCAGCAGCACATCCAATCTTTTCTTTACTTTCATACCTTGAGCACCTCCTGGGTGTATTCTACAATCGATGCCGCATCCAAACCGCAGCAGGCATACAGCTTCTCCTGAGCACCGTGGGGAACAAAGTCCTTACCCAGATCCATACCGTACACCCTGCACGCAGGGGCACTTTGCTTCAGCTCCCAGGCAAAGGCTTCCCGGATTCCACTTCCGCTGCAAGCCTCCTCCACCACGATTACGCTGCCGCTCAACTGGGGCAGCATCTGCGCAATGGGAAAACGATCCAGAGTCAGCAGCCGCAGTACACCCGCCTGAATACCCTGACCGGCCAATTCCTGGCTAGCCAAAAGAACCTGATCCAGCATGCGGCCATAGGTGACAAAGGTGACATCCGCGCCCGTTTTGTGGCAGGTGAAATAGCCTTCTTCCTGGGAAGCATCCTGCCGCCAGGCAGACTCCCGATAGGTGCCCTCCCCGCCCCGGGGATAGCGAACCGCAACAGGCGCCCGACAAACTTCCGCCGCCCAATACAGCATATCCCGCTGCTCAGCCAGGCTGGCAGGGCACAAAATATGCATTCCGGGCATCTGCCGCAGAAAGCCCACATCGAACACACCATGGTGGGTAGGACCATCGTCTCCCACAAGGCCGGCCCGGTCTATGGCCAGAACCACATGCTGCCCCGCCAGAGAGACATCCTGCATCAGCTGGTCGTAAGCACGCTGCAAAAATGTGGAATACAGCGCCACAACCGGTATCATCCCCTGCTTGGCAAGGCCGCCTGCCATGGAGACAGCGTGCTCTTCACAAATCCCCACATCGAAGGTTCTCTGAGGATAAGTCTGCATAAACTCCGTTAGCCCGGTACCGGAAGACATGGCCGCGGTAATGGCACAGATCCGCTTATCCACTTGAGCCAAATTGAGCATCGCCATGCCAAAGGACTGGGAATAGCTGACAGAGCCACTGCTCTGGCTTTTTCCCGTAACCGGGTCAAACTTACCAACCCCGTGGAAACGGGTGGGATCTTCCAAGGCGGGCAGATACCCGCAGCCCTTTTTCGTAATCACATGTACCAGAACCGGCTCACGCATTTCTTTCGCCGTTTTGAGCAGCGCCATGATTCCGGGGAGGTCGTGCCCATCCGCCGGGCCCAGATAAGTGATGCCCATATTTTCAAACAGCGTACCGGGCATAATTGCCCGCTTGATACGGTTCTTCACCCTGCTGGAAAACTGGTAAATTCCATTGCCGCCGGGAACCTTTTTCAGCACTGTGCGGTACCACCGCTTGGCATGCAAATAATTCTGGCTGGTACGCACCTTCGCCAAATGGCGGCTCAGGCCGCCGCTGCTCTTGCTGATGGACATCTCGTTATCATTCAGGATAACTATCATCGGCTCCTTGCTTACCGCCAGGTCGTTCAGTGCTTCATAAACCATGCCGCCGGTAGCGGCACCGTCTCCCAACAGCGCCACAACATCGTAATCTTTCCCCAGCAGAGTTCTGGCCCGTGCCATGCCCAGTGCAATGGACACGGAACTGGAAGCATGGCCTGCTACAAACGCATCCGTCATGCTTTCTTCCGGCTTGGGAAAGCCGGAAATGCCCCCATACTGCCGCAAATGCACAAAACCCGCCTGGCGTCCGGTCAGCAGCTTATGGACATAAGACTGATGACCAACGTCAAAAACCAGGCGGTCTACTTGGGTATTATATACGGTTTCAATGGCAACCGTCAGCTCTACAACGCCCAAATTTCCGGCCAGATGGCCGCCGGTTTTGGACACATGATCAATCAGGAACTCCCGGATTTCCCGGCAGAGGCACGCCCGCTGGGCATCGGTCAAGTCCAGCAGATCCTCATGGCAATGAATATCCTGCAAAATTCCCACAGTTCAATTCACCTGTCTTTCTATACGAAAAGGATTCTTCATCCTGTCATTTTTTCTTTTTCAGGCATCCGCCCAAATGCCCCACAAAGGCAATTCCCTGCCCGACCAGGTAGACAATGCGGGTACAGGAATTGATGGCAATGGTTTTGCCCACGGCTTTGCCGCCGACAGTCAGGCCGGCAACCAGCGCGGACATTGCCAGAGTTATGGCCTGGGGCCAGGAAAAGCTTCCCATGCTCAGCACTCTGGCTGCAATGGAAGCAGAAGCGGCACCGGACACAACACCGCAAATGTCGCCTACAACATCATTGCAGATGGAGCTGACCTTTCCGGCATTACGCAGCAGGACAATGGCCTCCCTGGCACCCGGCACCTTCCGGGAAGCCATGGCATGAAAAGGCTTTTCATCGGCAGATGTAACCGCCACACCCACAATATCGAACACAATGCCCACGGCGATAATAAAAAGCAAAATCAGGAAGGCAACCGCCATGCCGCTTCTGGACATAATCTCATCCGACAGGAAGCTGATAGCCGCGGATACGCCAATCGTTACAAAAAAGATAGTTATTGCCCAGCGGGCAGCTTTCTTCTGCTCCCGCCTGGCGGTTTCCGGATCGGTTTTGGCCACGAATGCCCCTCCCTCTGCAAATAATAAAAAGAAAAGCGGCAGCAGACGAGATAAATCTTACGGCTTAGGTCGGGTTGGATTTCCCCCGGGAGAACCTGCCGTTGCCGTGCAGGCTGTTTCCAATTGATCTCCCGCTACAGGTGTTGCCAGACCTGTCTACCCGATTGCCACTTAGACCGTACCGCAATCCCTCGTCTGCCCAGTTACGACAGCCTAGATGTTTTCCATAACAGCTACGCCATAGTCTTAGCCTCTTTTGCAAATATGGTTTCCAGAAGCAATATCGGCAATGGTTATGGCCATAACCATCAGCCGCCTGATCTTCTTTCCCCTCATATTCACTCAAGGCAGGCTACGCTGCACGCAGCAACACGATTCTGTGCACTGCCTTGCAGGTTCATATCCTGGCTCGTACGCGAACGGGCCTCCACCAGGAGGTTCACATCGTCGTCGCACAATACCAGGTCTCCACGGAGAACGGGTCGTATGCACCATGCCATTGGAGCGCGCCCGAAATCCTTAACCCCCAGCATCCACCCTAAACTGGGCGTAAAAAGCAGACACCAGGGACTTCATCGATGTGCCCTTCAAAGGATTTTTAGGCCCTTCCTGGAAAACGGCATCGCTGACTAGGATACTGCACCGCCAGGGCATATTCTATCATAGATTCCGAAAATATACAAGTATTATTTGGTTTTCTGTATATTTTCACAAAAGAGGTTCTTCCCCGGTAAACCACTGACGGATGATGTCCCTGTGGGTAAGGGCAATATTCATATTCTTCACCTCTTCCCGGGTAAAAAAGCCCAGTTCCCGGGATTCTTTGCTGATTCGCAGCTTTGGTTCCTCCGCAAATTCCAGCCGATACAACACAATCACCATTCGCCATACGCTGCCATCCCGATAGGCCGCAATGCGGCCGGGATCATCGTATACCTTGCATTTTTCAAACGCGGCAGCCGGAATCCGCAATCCCAGCTCCTCCCATACCTCCCGGGCAATCGCCTGGCGGCCAGTTTCGTATTTTTTTGCTCCACCGCCAATCAGACCCCAAACATCCGCGTCCCGGCGGCGCTCCAACAGCAGCTTATCCTGCCAAAGCAGGATGGCATTTGCCCCCAAATGGGCTCTTTGGGTGGTTTTGGGTGCATGGCTGGGATCTCCGCAGTAAAAAGTAACCTGTTCCATGATGACGCCTCCTTTTTTCAAGCATAGCACATTCTTTTCCCGCTTTCAATAAAAAAGATTGCTCCCAGGCAAAGAGGCTGGTATAATGAAAAGAAAAAGCCGGAGGCAGCTATGCTGAAATATCCATGTCTTGTTTTGGATCACGATGACACGGTTGTGCAAAGTGAATCCACCGTAAACTATCCTTACTTTCTGGAGGTGCTGAAAAGCTTCCGCCCCGGGCAAACCGTCTCTGAGCAGGAATACGCGCAAGGTTGCTACCACCTGGGTTTTGCGGACTGGTGCCGACAGCGTTTCGGCTTTAATGAACAGGAAATTCTGGACGAATACCTGGGCTGGAAGCAATACATCATGCGTCACCGGCCGGATGCCTTCCCCGGCATTGAACGGATCATCCACAGGCAGAAAGCATTGGGCGGAAAAATCTGCGTAGTATCCCACTCCTGCGAAGAAAACATCACCCGGGACTACCTGGAGCATTTCGGCCTTCTGCCGGATGAGATTTTCGGCTGGGATCTGCCGGAGAAACTCCGCAAGCCCAGCGACTACGCACTGAAAACCATCATGAAAAAATACGGCTTTGCGCCGGAGCAGATGCTGGTGGTAGACGACATGAAGCTTGCCTATACCATGGCAAAAAAGCAAAATGTTCCCATTGCCTTTGCCGCCTGGGGACGAAAAAGCTGCCCGGAACTGTGCCGGGAAATGGAAACACTTTGCAATTTCCGCTTCGACACTCCGCAGGAACTGGAAGCTTTCCTATTTGCATAAATTTTCTTTTCTCCCATGTTTACACCCCTTGACACAGCTGGTATAATAAAAGCAGAGTTTGGAGGTGAGCAGTCTGGAGAAAGAAAGCATCCGTGTAATGGCACGAAATCGGGAAGCCTACCACGAATATTTTGTGGAAGAAGAGATGGAAGCCGGTATTGAGCTATGCGGCACAGAGGTAAAGTCCATTCGGGCAGGTACTCTGAACCTGAAAGACAGCTGGTGCGGCATCAAGGACGGCGAGCTGATCCTGAATCAGATGCATATCTCCCCCTATGACCACGGTAACATCTTCAATAAAGATTCCCGCCGTCCCCGCAGACTGCTGATGCACAAACGAGAGATCATGCGTCTGTTTGGCAAGGTCAAGCAGGATGGCTATTCCCTGATTCCCCTGTCCGTTTACTTTAAGGGCAGCCGGGTAAAAGTGAAGATTGGCCTGTGCAAAGGAAAAAAACTATACGACAAGCGGCAATCCGCAGCAGAGCGAGACGCAAAGCGGCAGATGGACCGTGCAATGAAGGAGAGATACTGATATGAATCCTACTTTTCGCATCACTATGGAAAACGGTGGCGTGATCGAGGGTGAACTCTACCCCGATAAGGCACCCCAAAGCGTTTACAACTTTATCGACCTGTGCAACCACAACTATTACGACGGCCTGATCTTTCACCGGGTTATTCCCAGATTTATGATCCAGGGTGGTTGCCCGGAAGGCACCGGTATGGGCGGCCCCGGCTACTGCATCAAGGGCGAGTTTTTCTTCAACGGTGTGAAGAATGAGCTCAAGCACAAGCGGGGCGTTTTGAGCATGGCCCGTTCCTCCTCCCCCAACTCCGCCGGATCTCAGTTCTTCATCATGCATCAGGATGCCAAGCACCTGGACGGGCAGTATGCCGCTTTCGGCAAGGTAACTTCCGGCATGGATGTAGTGGATGCCATTGCTTCCACCAGAACCGGTATGCAGGATCGCCCTGTAGAAGAGCAGAAGATTGCCTCCATCACCGTAGATACCCACGGGGAAACTTATCCGGAACCCAAGAAGTTGCCGGATCCTTACGGAAGATTCTGATTGAACTAAAAAAGCTGGGGGTGCTGGCACCCCCAGAAAAATCCAAGCCAAATATCCTATGGGGCCGTACTGGTTTCGACGGGGGTAGTGAGGCTGGGATAGCGGGTCGTGGCACCTGACCACGATAAAACGGGTAACTTTTTAAATTTAACTGACAACAATACTGTTGCTCTGGCTGCCTAATTAGGCGC
>CAZCRO010000068.1:0-10936 GCA_964501115.1 uncultured Oscillospiraceae bacterium | reverse complement strand
CCGATCTGAGACTTGATTCTTTCGTCGTCCATATGCTTCCTCCATCTTATAACTATAAATAATAGTAACATAATCCGGAAGTCATTTCAACAACGAAATTATGAACGACGCTGGCTTTTTGCGGGGGAATTTGCTATAATGGCAGAAACGAAAACCGGGGAGGAAACACGATGGAGCTGGGAGAAAAGCTGCTGCGGGCCAGGCTGGAGGCGGGACTGACCCAGCGGCAGCTGTGTGGGGAGCAGATCACCCGCAATATGCTTTCCCGTATTGAGCACGGGGCAGCCAAGCCATCCATGAAGACGCTGCAGTATCTGGCATCACAGCTGGGAAAGCCGATGAGCTATTTCCTGGAAGAGGCGGTGCTGTCCACCGGAGGGCAGCTGGTGAGCCGGGCACGCTGCGCCTTTGAAGCGGGAAACTGGGCACAGGTTTTGCTCATTTTGGAGCAGTACACCCAGCCCGACCCCAATGCGGACGCAGAGGCGGGGCTTCTGGGCTTCCTGGCAGGGCTGCATCTGGCAGAGCAGGCCGCCGGGGAGGGACGATGGCCGGTGGCGGAAAAGCTGCTGGCACAGGCCAGACAGTTTCACAGCCCCTATATTACAGAGCCGCTGCGGTTGCAGGCGGGTCTGCTGGCCATGCAGCTGGGGCAGCAGGAAGCGCAGCTCCCTTCCCCGGATGGCCTGCTTCTGCGCTATGGGGCGGTGGAGCTGAAGCGTGGGCACTACCCCCAGGCGCAGGCGTATCTGGAGGCGGTGCAGTGCCGCCGGGCGGAATACTACCTGCTGCGTGGGGAGCTGGCGCTGAAAACCGGGGACTATCCCCAGGCAGAGCACTGCCTGCTCCGGGTGGAATCCCCCCGGGCGCTGCCGCTGCTGGAGGAATGCTACAGAGCCCAGGGAGACTACGAAAGCGCCTACCGCATTGCCCTCCGGCGCCGGAGGGAAGGCGACCGGGGGTAAGAAAAACAGAATCAGGCCACCGAAAGCCCGGCACAGCGGAGCTTTTCGGCGGCCTGATTTTTTGGAAGGAGGGAATGTTACGCCGGCTGGCAGTTCTTTACGCCCCAGGTGAAGTAGACAATGTGGAAGAGCCACACGCCGCCCAAAATGGCGCAGGGGATATACAGGGATTTGCGCATCATCATAAAAAAGCCGAAGGACATGAGCAGCGTGACGGTAATCATCACTTTGATTTTGGTTTTCCGGGTCATGCCCTGCCCCTTTACGTAGGATTCCAGATTGTTCTTGTAGAGCTTGGTGCCGGTGAACCAGGTGTGCAGCTTCCGGGAGCTTTTGCCGAAGCTGAAGGCTGCCAGCAGCAGGAAGGGGAAGGCCGGGAGCATGGGCAGCACCGCTCCCAGGGCACCCAGCCCCAGGCCGAGAAAGCCCAGGAGGAGCCAGAAAATTTTCTTGAGGTTCATGTGGTGTTCTCCAATCTTTTTTTCTCTTTTTTGCTTTCCACCACATGGGCGATGGCCAGGAAGGGGTGGTAAAGCAGCATTCTTGGGCCGGAAAAGCGCATCACAAGACGGATTTTCTCCCGCATTTCCGGCTTGTAGCAGTGCACCCGGCAGTTGGAGCAGAATGTCTTTGTCTCCATAAAGGGGCATCTGTCACTGCGCAGCAGGGCATAGTCAAGAAGCGCCTGGCATTCCGGGCAGAGCTGCTTGCCGGTGCCGTGGTTCTTCCGGCAGTAAATGCGGATCATTTGGCGGACGGTGCGCTTCTCCCGCTCCCGTTTTGTTTCAGCTTTGGGCATACATCCGTCCTCCCTCTACCCGGTAGATCCGGTCGGCAATGGCCATGGTGGATTCCCGGTGGGAGACCAGGAGGATGCTCTTCTTGTTTTTCTGCTCCTTCAGCGCTTTAAGAATGATGCCCTCGTTGATGCTGTCCACATTGCTGGTGGGCTCATCCAGCAGGATCAGCTCGCTGCCTCGCAGGAAGGCACGGGCAAGCCCCAGGCGCTGCTTTTCTCCGGCGGAGAGATTGTCTCCCAGAGTGCCGACCCGGGTGCTGTATCCCTCCGGAAGGCGCAGGATGAAATCGT
This sequence comes from uncultured Oscillospiraceae bacterium, assembly GCA_964501115.1. GTDB lineage: Bacteria > Bacillota > Clostridia > Oscillospirales > Oscillospiraceae > Faecousia. The sequence continues at coordinate 8,881 of CAZCRO010000068.1, read as the reverse complement.
GGATGGAGGCCAGGCGGCAGGCATCCTCAATTTCTTCCCGGGTGGCTCCGGGCTTGGCAATGCGCAGATTTTCTTCGATGGTCTCGTCAAAGAGGTAGGTCGTCTGGCTGACCATGGTCACATTGCGCAGCAGGCTGTCGCCGGAAAGGCTGTCCACATCGGTGCCGTTGTAGGCGATGGTGCCACCGTCTTTTTGCCAGAAGCGCAGGAGCAGCTTCAAAAAGGTGGATTTTCCACAGCCGGACTCCCCGACGATTCCGATGATCTCCCCCTTTTTCGCATGCATGCAGATGTCTTGCAGCACGGGGGTGTTTGCGTCGTAGCCAAAGCTCAGATTCCGGACATCCAGATTTTCATACTGAAAGCTCCGGCCGTTTTCCACCGGCTTGACCGCCGGTTCCTCCGCCAGCAGGTTCAGAACCCGGTCGCCGCTGGCAAAGGTTTGGGTCAGATTTCCGGGAAGGGCTGAGATGGCAATCACGGGGCCGAAGGAACCGAATACTGCTACCACACCGATGATCATTCTGCCGATGCTGAGCTGCCCGCCGGCCACCAGGGCGATGCCGGCAGCCAATGCGGCCAGAATGCACAGGGAGACACACAGCTCCGTGGCGGCGGAGGCTTTGGTGGTATCGTGCTTCATCTGCCGGGTCTCCCGGAGCAGTGCATCCGACCGGGCGTTGACCTCCTGCTCCCGCCGGGCACCGGCTCCTTTCAGCACTATATCCCGGATGCCTTTGATGCTGTCGAGAAAATAGGCGTTGAAGGAGGCAAACTCCGCCCGGTAGCGAACGCCGGAGGCTTTCAGCCGTCCGGAGGAGATCAACGGCAGGGCAATGCCGATGACGAGATAGCCCACCAGAGCCACCAGAGCCAGATACCAGCTCGATACCGTCCCCACGAAAAGAACCACAATCAAAGAAACGATTGCCGCAATGCAGATGGGGGAGATGGTGTGGGCGTAGAAGACTTCCAGGGTCTCAATGTCCGAGGTGATCATGGCAATGATGGCACCTTTTTGCTTGCTTTCCAGCTTGGCGGGGCAGAGCCTGCGCAGTGCGCCGAAAATCTTATCCCGCAGCACCGCAAGCAGCCGGAAGGCGATGTAGTGGTTGCTGTACTGCTCCAGATAGCGCAGCAGCCCACGAAGTACGCCGCAGAAGACGGCAAGGCCGATGATTGCGCCATAGGACAAGGCGATGGCTTCCCCCATGGCTTTGGCAACGCCGACGGCACCCATCAGGGTCACGCCCATGGCGCACAGAAAGCCCACAGAGCCGCCCACAACAGCCAGAAGCATGATATAGGCCAGGCTTCCCAGAAGCAGGATCAGCTTGGCCATGATGCTTGCGCCGCTTGCCCGGAGTTTCTCTTTTTTAGCCATGTGTAACCTCCCTGTACCCTTCTTCCAGATGCTTTTGCGCAGTGTAGAGCATGGCATAGCCGCCCTGCTTTGCCATGAGCTCTGCATGGGTACCCATTTCTTTTTGTTCCCCGTCCTCCATGTAATAAATCCGGTCCGCGGGGACGATGTTGGCCAGGCGGTGGGAAATGACGATGACGGATTTCTCCCCGGCCAGTGCCCGGATATTTGCCATAATGGTGGCTTCGCTTTCTATGTCGATGTTGCTGGTGGCTTCATCGAATACGTAAATGTCCTTATCCGCAACCAGACTCACTGCCAGAGCCAGCCGCTGCTTCTGGCCGCCGGAAAGATTGGCGGCATCTTCGGTAATCATTTTGTCCAGACCGCCGCCATCACGGATAAAGTCCGACAGGTTCACCTTTTCCAGTGCGGCGAAGATCTCCTGCTCCGTCACAGCCGGGTTGGCGAGGCGGAAGTTGTCCCTCACGGTTTCATTAAACAGATAGCTGTTGTAGCTGACCACGGCCAGGCGGGAATAGTAATTCTCCCGGGAAAGCTGCCTGATGGGGGTTCCACCCACCGTCACCGTGCCGCTTTTTGGCGCAAATGCACCCAGGAGCAGGTTGACCACCGTGGATTTTCCGCAGCCGGATTCTCCCACAATTGCGCTCATACCGGTTTTTGGGAAGGTCATGGATACATCTTTCAGCACATCCCGCTTGCCATCATAGGAGAAGGTGACGTTTTGCAGCTGAATCTGTGTATCTGTCAGCTGTTCCGTGCCCCATACAGGGTCGGGCTGCTCCAGAAGGGAAAGAATCTTGTTTCCGGCGGAGGCACCGTTCATGGCCACGTGGAAGGCCGAACCAAAGGCACGCAGAGGAAGGAAAAAGTCCACCGCCATAAGAATCAAAAACAGGGCACGGATGGGGGAGAGATCCCATTTCAACATGGAAAGGCAGGCAACACCAATGCCGATGCCCGCTCCGCCATAGGCCACCAGATCCATGATGGTTGTGCTGGCCAGCTGCATGACCAGCACCTTCATGGTGATTTTCCGGAATTCTTCGCTGGTTTTGTTCATTTTTGCGTGCTGGGCGGCATCTGCCCGGAAGATTTTCAGCTCCTTCAGCCCCTGTACGCTGTCCAGGAAGGCATCGCCCATGGAGGTGTACTTGCCCCAATATTTGGCAAAGATCTTCTTTGCGTACCTGGAAACGGCGATGATGGACAAGGGAATCAGCGGTACACAGCACAAAAGAACCAGCGCTACCCGCCACTGGATCCATACGGTGATGCAGAAGAGCAGCAATGGTGCCAGCATGGCGTAGAAAAACTGGGGAATGTAGCTGCTGTAGTAAAGATCCAGCTGCTCTACACCCTCCATGGCTACCTGGGTCAGCCCGGCCATGCTCAGCGCATCGGTGGAGCGGACACCCAGGGTGATGATTTTGTTGTATACACGCCGGCGCAGTTCCTTCTTGGCCTTCCTGCCCAGCAGGTCTTTGACATCCCCCACCAGACGGCTGGTGGCATACCGCAGGGCGATGCCCAGTGCGGCGCAGGCGGCGGGGGGAAGAAAGACGGCGGCATCCCAGCCGGAGGAGGGGAAACCGCTGGCCAGGTAAATCGCCCAGCAGATGCTTGCCGTGATGCCCACATTGGCAAAAAGCCCCAGCACCATCAGCGCCACGGTGTAAAAAATGTACTTTCGGTTGCTCCCCAGAAGTTGGAGCAGCTTTTTGTCGATCATGTATGGTTTCTCCTTGTGTATGAATGTGTGCCAATGGTAATTAGCTGCGGCTAACCTATGGGGATATATACAGCAGCGGCAGAATGTCCGCTGCAAAACCTGTTGACAGGCCGGGATTCGTTCCGTATGCCTCCCACGCGCAATATCTCCCATTATTTGGTTAGCACACACTAACCGCCAGGCTTCAGAAAAGCCGCCCTCCGGCAGCTCCATGGCCCCATATTCTTTGCGTACCTATTGTAATGCCATTTTCCTTCCTTGTCAATGGAAATTCTGCTGGAAATTGTTTCTTCTCTGGTAAAAATCCAATCAGCGGCTTTCCTTTCCGGAACCTTCCGCACGGGGAACGCTGTGTGTCTTTGGGGAAAGGCGCAAAACAGGGCGGCTTTAAATGCCCTCTCAGTCGGCTTCGCCGCCAGCTCCCCCAGAGGGGGAGCCAAGAAAGTTTTAAACTGGGAATCAGGCAAGAAATGCCAGGATTTTGTCCAGCTGGCCGGTGGCGGTGGAGCGTCCCATTTCATAAACGGAGCGAAGCTTTTCGGGGTTCTTTTCCACCGCACTGACTTTTATTGCCGTTTCCGGACGGATGACAAGCAGCCTGCCGGCGGCTTCTTCCCGGCGGATGTAGGCAAGGGTTTCGTTGTAGCGGGTATGCCGGTTTTGCAGGGTGTCCACAAGCTGGGGATAGGCTCTGTATTTTCTGCGGATCAGCGGCATCAGCTTGTTCGGTTCTTTTTGGTATCCCATTGGCCGGGTAAGCACGGCAATGTTTTTCCTGTAGCCCAGAGTTTCAAAGTATTTCACCGGAATGGAGTCGGATATACCCCCATCCAGGAACTTTTTGCCGTCGATCTCCACAAATTGGGATACCAGCGGCATGGAAGCGGAAGCCCGGATCCAGTCGAAGCCATGGTCTGTTCTGGAGCCGTAGTTGTGGTAAACCGGCAGACCGGTTTCCACATCGGTACACACCACATAGAATTCCATGGGATTTTGCTCGAAGGTATCAAAGTCGAATACATCGTGCACCAGAGGCACCTCGTTGTAGCAAAAATCCGTACTGTAAATATTTCCGGTTTTCAGCAGAACCCGGAATCCGCTGTAGCGTTTGTCCCGGCAGAATTTTGTATTGTACCGGATCACCCGGCCGATCTGCTTCGATTTGTAATTGCAGCCGAAGGCGGCTCCGGCGGATACGCCGATCACGCCGTCAAAATCAATGCCCTGCTCCATCAGCACATCCATAACGCCGGCGGTGAACATTCCCCGCATGGCGCCGCCTTCCAGAATGAGTCCTGTTTTCATCGGTTGCCCCCTTTTGCCGGCAGGCAGGGGATTTTCCGGCTCTTTTCAGGCCTTGGGTCCCAGCTGCAGCTCTTCGGCATATTCCTTCATGGCCTCTATGCAGATGGAGGCCACTTCCTTGACTTCCATACCCAGCATGTCGCAGCCCTGTTTGATTACTTCCCGGTTGCACTTTGCGGCGAACTTTTTGTCCTTGAACTTCTTCATGAAGCTGGATACTTCCATATCGGTGATACCGGCGGGACGCATTCTGGCGGCGGCCTGGATGATGCCGGTCAGTTCGTCTACGGTAAACAGTGCCTTTTCCATATTGGTCTCCGGCTTTACATCGGTGCAGAGGCCGTATCCATGCGCCAGAATTCCACGGATTTCTTCGTCGGTCAGGCCGGCTTCCTTCAGCGGCTGCTCGGTATGCCGCAGGTGTTCGTCGGGGTGCTGCTCGTAGTCGTAGTCGTGGAGATAGCCGATGGCCATCCAGTGCTGCACATCCTCCCCAAAATGTTTGGCCAGGCCACCCATGGCGACCATAACGTTCTTGGCGTGCAGGAACAGGTGCTCCTCGGTGGTAGTGGTATTGAGTAACTCTTTTGCTCTTTCAATCGTCAGCATATCCATTTCTCCTATGTTTTGAGAATATTGAAAACGGCCGCATGGACTTCCCATACGGCTACCCTGGTGGAACAAGCGCCACCGCACACCTATTATAGCGCATCTGCGTCACTTTTTCAACAGCGACTGTGGAGAAACGTTTACACAAAATATCTGAAATATCTTGTTGACATGGCGCAGGGAGATTGCTATCCTATCTCTGTAAAAGACCTTACGAACAGACCTGGACAGACAGTTGGAACGGGGCGGCAGAAAAGCCGCCGCCCGGATAGGAGCGAATGAAATGACAAACGAGCAGATCGGCATGCTGGTGCGTAAGCAAAGCGAGTATTACAAAAGCGGCGCAACGATTCCCGTGGCCTTCCGCTGTACGCAGCTGAAAAAGCTGTACGCAGCCATTCAAAAATACGAAGCGCAGGTGCAGGAAGCCCTGATGGCTGACCTGGGAAAATCCTCCTTCGAGGGTTTTATGTGCGAAAGCGGCCTGGTATTGTCTGAAATATCCTATATGCTTCGCCACATCCGGCGGCTTTCCGGAAGGAAGCGCGTGCATACCCCCCTGGCGCAGTTTGCCTCCCACAGCTATATCCAGCCTGTCCCCTATGGAAATACGCTGATTATGAGCCCCTGGAATTATCCCTTCCTTTTGACGATGGACCCTCTTGCCGACGCGATTGCCGCGGGCAACACCGCAATCGTCAAGCCCAGCGCCTATGCGCCGGCCACAAGCCGGGTAATCGAAAAAATTCTGGCCGAGTGCTTCCCGCCGGAATATGTTGCTGTGGTTACCGGCGGCAGAGCGGAAAACGGGGCATTGCTTGCGCAAAAGTTCGATCTGGTGTTCTTTACCGGCAGCCAGGCTGTAGGCAAGGAGGTGCTCCGGCATGCGGCGGAACACCTGACTCCCGTTGTACTGGAGCTTGGCGGAAAGAGCCCCTGCATTGTCGATGCCACTGCGGACATTGCCCTGGCGGCCAAACGCATTGTATTTGGCAAATATCTGAACTGCGGCCAGACCTGTGTGGCGCCTGACTATATCCTGTGTGAAAAGTCAGTGAAAGCGCAGCTTATGGAGGAACTGAAAAAGCAGATTCAAAAACAGTATGGGCCGGAGCCCCTCAGGAACGGGGACTATGGAAAAATCATCAATCAAAAGCATTTTAACCGCCTGTGCCGTCTGATCGATGGAGAAAAGGTGGTCTGCGGCGGAGAAACCAACGCCGCTGCCTGCCGGATTGCCCCCACCGTCATGGATGGCGTAACCTGGGAGGACGCGGTTATGGGGGAGGAAATTTTTGGCCCCATTCTGCCGGTTTTGACCTTTGAAAGCTTTGAAGAGGTTGTGGATGATCTGAAAAATCGGGCAAAACCTCTGGCGCTGTACCTCTTCTCCCGGGACAAAGCCCATATACGCCGGGTGACCACAGAGCTGTCCTATGGCGGCGGATGCATCAACGATGTGGTGATTCACCTGGCCACCAGCGAGATGGCCTTTGGTGGCGTGGGAGAAAGCGGCATGGGAGGCTATCACGGAAAAGCCGGATTTGAAGCATTCTCCCACTACAAATCCATTGTGGACAAGAAAACCTGGATGGATTTGCCCATGCGCTACCAGCCTTACAACAGAAAACTCTACGAAAAGCTTTTGCATCTATTCCTGCGCTGAGGGACAGGGAAAGATACGAAAAAAGGGCGCAGCCCCGGGATACCAGGTATCCGGGATTGCGTCCTTCTTTTTATGGTACGGGCACATAGCCCTTTGGATATGGGGATGGAATATCAGGCGAAAGCATCCACAGCCAGCTTGAAAGCGCCGTAGGCACCGGCATCGTTCCCCAGAGAGGCCAGGGCGAAGCGGGTTTGTTTGCTGGCGTGGAAGGCATACTTCTGGAAATAGGGGCGAAGGCCATCCAGCAGGGCATCGCCTGCCTTGCTGACACCGCCGCCGATTACCACGGCCTCCGGATCGATGGCAGCGCACACAGAGCCGAGGAACTGCCCCATATAGTCAAAATACTGGTTCAGAATCTCGTTGGCCACCGGGTCACCGGCTTTGCCGCCGTCGAAAATATCCTTGCAGGTCACATTTTCCAGCTCCCGCAGGCAGGAGGGGGTGGTATCCTGTGCCAGGCGCAGGGCAGCCAGGCGGACAATACCTGTGGCGGAGCAGTACTGCTCCACACAGCCCCGCTTGCCGCAGCCGCATACGGCGGTTTCGTGGGGGTTGAGCAGCATATGTCCCAGCTCGGCACCGGCACCGTGGGTGCCAACCAGCAGCTTGCCATCCAGGATGATGCCGCCGCCGACACCGGTACCCAGGGTGATGAAAACAATGTTGTCGCAGCCCATGCCGCCGCCCTTCCAGTATTCGCCCAGAGCGGCCACATTGGCATCGTTGCCAGAGCGCACATTCAGCCCCGTCAGAGCGGAAAGCTCCTTTTCAATATCCACCGTGCCCCAGCCGAGATTTACACATTTGTGTACAATTCCCTTGCTGTCCACGGGGCCGGGAACACCGATGCCGACACCCAGAAGCGTCTCCCGGCAGATGCCGTGGGTAAGCTGGTACTGCTTCAGGGAAGCGGCAATATCCGGGAGGATCTCTTTTCCACCGTCTGCTGTGCGGGTGGGAATCTCCCATTTGTCCAGCATTTCTCCGGTTTCCGTGAAGTAAGCAATCTTTACCGTGGTACCGCCCAGGTCAACACCAAAACCATATTTCATAAGCATCCTCCTGATTCTATCCGGCTCCCTGCCCGGGGCCGTGTAATTTTCTTAACTACATTATACACGATTGCCGGGAAAAAGCAATGTGCGTTTACCAAAATCTTTAATAAAAATTCCTGCCCATTTTTGGGCAGGAAGCAAAATATATTCTCATTCGATCAGCCCGAAGTGGCGCAGAGCCCTGGCAATGCCGTCTTCCAGCACGGAGGATGTGATGTACTGCACGGCCTGCTTGACCTCCGGCAAACCATTGCCCATGCAGACGGTGTGGGCAGCGGTTTGGAACATGGGCATGTCATTGGTGCTGTCGCCAATGGCCAGAGTTTCGCTCCGGGAAATTCCCAGCGTTTCCAGAAGTTCCAGCATACCCGCTGCCTTGGAGCAGCCCTTCAGGGTGAATTCGCTGAAGCCTTCGCTTCCACGGGGGATGTAGTCAAAGTAGGGTTCTACAGCCTGGCGGAAAGCCAGAGCATCGTCTTCCCGGGGGCACCAGCTGGCGAATTTGGAGAAATTGGGATGTTCGTCAATGCTGCACACCGGGAAACCCCGCTTGCGGGCGTTTTCCAGCTCCCGCAGCTGTGTCGGGTGCCCCAAAAGGGTGGGATCGTAGCAGGCGGTGCCGTCGGTGGCCTCGAACATGGGAAGCACACCGTAGCGTCTGGCCTGCTGAACCACCAGGCTGCATACCTCCTGCTCCGGGGTGCGTCTGGCAAGCCAACGGTCGTCATAGCGGATCTCCATGCCACAGCCGCAGACATATCCCCGGAAGGCCATTGCCCGAACCCGGGGGTCAATGTGGGTGTAGGGTCTGCCGGTGTTGATGACGGGAATGTGCCCTCCGGCGGCCAGTGCCTCCACCGCCTCGATGGTGGAGCGGGGGATCACCTGGGTGGCATCGTCCACAAGGGTACCATCTATATCAAAAAATACTACCATAGTTCTCCTCCTTGGATTCCAAAAAGACCCCGGGGTGCCGCGCCACACGGCACCCCGGGAAGGGTTTTTGTGTTACTCCTGTGCCCGCTTCTTCATCAGGTTACGCATACGCAGGGCGTGATCCAGCTCACGCTTGCGGATACGCAGGCTCTTGGGCGTGCATTCCAGCAGCTCGTCGTCTGCCA
>CAZCRO010000067.1:0-11179 GCA_964501115.1 uncultured Oscillospiraceae bacterium | reverse complement strand
AAACTGGACCTCACTTTTCTGTGAAGTCCAGCTTTTCTTAACTTAATGACATTGGTATTTTGGGAGGACGGTTTTTTATTGGGCGATGTCAGCTTTCTTCTGCGCTCAGGGCAGAAATTTCATAGGCGGTAAGTTCCTTGGCACCCAGCGGGGTCAGCTTGGTGTAGATTCTGCTTTGCATTCGTCCGCTTACCTGCAGCGTCTGTCCGGTGTGCATTTGGGCAACCTGCCGGGCGGTGGAGCCCCACAGGATCACCGGGATGTAGTCAGCCCGGTGAAAGGCACGGGGAACGGCCAGCATTACATCACAAATTTCCCGCCCAAGGGGTGTACGCCGGTAAACCGGTTCCCGGCACAGGTTCCCCTGCAGCTGAATCTGGTTGATGGGTTCCCCATCTTCTGCGGTGATGGTGCTGGCGAAGAGGAAAATGAGCAGCTTACGCCGTTCCTCCGTTCTGAGATTGTGGGAGCGTACTTGTCCTTCGATGGTCAGCATTTCTCCACCGGAAAGATCTACCTGCTGCAAAACCGTGTCTCTGACAATGATGGGCAATGTGTCTACCGCACCGGAAAGGCGGGGAACTTCCAGAAGAAAACGATAGAAGGATTTTCCATTGCTTTCGTGGGAGAATTCCGGCAATTGCACCAGGCTGCCCCGCAGGCATCCTTGATTGGCTACTTGTTCCATAGGTACCACCTCAGTTTTCAATGTATGTCCTATCCTATGCGGTGGAAAATGGAACATGCGGAGAATAGCTGTTGACAAATCAACAACTATGTGGTAGAATCCAGATGTTGATTTTACAACATCTGGAGGAAACGATATGGACGAGCGTTTTGAAGCATTTACGGTATTGATCAACAAAATCGCCAGAAATATCAAGCGGCTGAAATCCGAGCAGATGGAAACGCTGGATTTAAAAGGCCCTCATGTATCCTGCCTGTATTATCTTTATCGGGATGGGGAGCTTACGGCAGCGGAGCTCTGCCAGCTCTGCCAGGAGGACAAGGCATCTGTTTCCCGTTCCCTGGATTATCTGGAAAAGAGCGGTTACGTGACTTCTTCCGGAAAATACAAAAGCCCGCTCTGCCTTACTTCCAAGGGACAGCGGGCCGGAGAAGAGATTGCCCGCCGGGCAGACAGCATTGTGCAGGCAGTGGGGCGGGATTTGCAGGAGCAGGAGCGGCTGATTATGTACCGCTGCCTGGAAAACATCAGCGAGAATCTGGAGCAGCTATATAGAAAACAAAAGGAGAACGAAAAATGAAGGTGCATATTCTATGCGATTCTTCCACAGATGTGGCAGAAAGCTATCGAAAAGAAATAACCAGAATCCCTCTTACCGTCCGCTTTGGTCAGGAAGAGTATTTTGATGAAATAACTCTGGATAGAGAGACATTTTACGAAAAACTGGCGTGTGCCCAGGAGCTGCCCACTACCAGCCAGGCAACTCCCGGCCAGTTTCACCAGTATTTTCGGGAAATTGCCGAGCAGGGGGACAGCGCTGTAGTGATTACGCTATCCTCTTCGTTCTCCGGAACTTACCAAAGCGCCTGTATTGCCGCGGAGGAGTATGCGCATATCTACGTGGTGGATAGCCAGTCTGTTGCCATTGGCGCGGGCGTATTGGCGCAGTATGCTGTGGAATGTAGCCGAAAGGGAATGTCAGCGGAAGAAATTGTCCGGGAGCTGGAAGCCAAGCGCCGGGATACACACGTGATTGCGCTACTGGATACGCTGGAATACCTGAAAAAAGGTGGCCGGATTTCCAAAACGGTTGCCTTAGCCGGTGGCATGCTGAATATCAAGCCTGTCGTAACCGTGCAGGATGGTGCCGTGGCGCTGATTGGTAAGGCAAGAGGATCTAAAAACGGAAATAATCTTCTGGTGGAAAAAATTCAAGCTTGCGGAGGAGTGGATTTTACCAAGCCTGTGCTGCTGGGGTATACCGGAACCTCTTCGGCGCTGCTGGATCAATATGTGCGTGACAGTCACGCACTGTGGGAGGATGCGGTGGATCAACTCCCCCGGCAGCTGATCAGCGGTGTAATCGGTACTCACGTAGGCCCGGGAGCTGTAGCGGTTGCCTTTTTCGGAAAAAAGCAATAAAAAAGAACCTTATCAAGATGCTTTTTCAGAATCATCTTGATAAGGTTCCGTTTTTATGCAGGAGGGTTATTTTGCCCATCCTCTGGTGCAGCTTACAGCCTTTTTCCAGCCTTCCAGCCGCTCCTGGCGGGCATCCTCCGGAAGCTGCGGCAGGAACTGGCGATCCCGATCCCAAATCTGCTGAATTTCTTCCTGGCTCTTCCAGTAGCCTACCGCAAGGCCTGCCAGGAAAGCGGCACCGGCAGCGGTGGTTTCTACACACCGGGGGCGTTCCACCGGGGCGGCGATTATGTCTGCCTGGGCTTGCATGATGTAGTTGTTTGCAGAGGCACCGCCGTCTACCTTCAGGCCGGAAAGGGAGATACCGGCATCCTGTTCCATGGCGTGCAGCACATCTCCTACCTCGTAGGTGATGGAGTCCAGGGTGGCGCGGATGATGTGGTATTTGTTTACGCCTCGTGTAAGTCCCAGTACAGCGCCCCGGGCGTAAGCATCCCAGTAGGGCGCGCCCAGTCCGGTGAAGGCGGGCACCACGTAGCAGCCATTGGTATCGGGCACTTTCAGCGCCATGTATTCCGAGTCTGCGGCAGACTCAATCACCCGTAGCTGGTCACGCAGCCACTGAATGGCGGCACCGGCCACAAAGATGGAACCTTCCAGAGCGTAGTTGACCTTGCCGTTCAGTCCCCAGGCAATGGTGGTGACCAAGCCGTTATGGGAGAAGATGGGTTTCTCTCCGGTGTTCATCAGCAGGAAAGCGCCGGTACCATAGGTGCATTTTGTATCTCCCGGGGCAAAGCAAGCCTGGCCAAACAGGGCGGCCTGCTGGTCACCTGCGGCACCGGCGATGCGGACGGGAGCACCAAAATAGTGCGCCTCGGTCAGACCGTAAACCTGAGAGGAGGGAACAGGCTTGGGGAGCATACAGGCAGGAATGTCGAACAGCTCCAGAATGTCTTCGTCCCAGGTCAGTGTGTGAATATTAAACAGCATGGTCCGGGAAGCGTTGGAGTAATCCGTCACGTGGATACCACCGGTCAGCTTCCAAATCAGCCAGGTTTCCACGGTGCCGAAAAGAATCTCTCCCCGTTCTGCCTTTTCCCGGACACCAGGCACATTTTCCAGAATCCAGCGAATTTTGGTTCCGGAGAAATAGGGGTCAATAACCAGGCCGGTTTTCTGCCGAATGGTATCCACAAGTCCGTCTGCAATCAGTGTGTCGCAGTAGTCCGCAGTCCGGCGGCATTGCCAGACGATGGCGTTGTATACGGGTCGGCCGGTTTTTGCATCCCAAAGAATGGTGGTTTCCCGCTGGTTGGTAATGCCGATGGCAGCGATGTTGCCGGCCGTTGCGCCGATATTTGCCATAGCCTGGCGGGCAACTTCCAGCTGGGTTGCGAATATTTCATCCGCATCGTGCTCTACCCAGCCGGGCTGGGGGAAGATCTGTCGGAACTCTTTCTGGGCAACAGAGCAGATTTGGCCTGCTTCATCAAAGAGAATGCAACGGTTCGAGGTGGTGCCGGAATCCAGCGCCATGATATATTTGGACATGGGGTGCCCTCCTTTGTTTATTCTATATGGCTGTGATGATTGATATGGTCACTACAGTAGCAGTAATAACCATTGCACTTGGAACAATAGCGGAACTCCATATCCGGGTCGGATATGTCGGTTCTTCCACAGACCGTACACCGGTGGGTGTAGCTGGGGGCGGCGGCCTTTTTCTGGGGCACCTCCACGTGGAACTGGATTACTTTCGGCTGTTTGGGCTTTTTGCGCAAAAGTTTGCGTACCTTATTCTGCCAGTTCAACGGGATTACATTCAGTACATCCTTTCCAAAGAACAGGAAGTAATTTCCCAGGGCAACCAGAGGGAAGAGATTTGCCGCAGTAAAGGGTGGGGTAAATACACCGATAAAGATGGTGACAAGATCGATCAGCGCAAAGACCCATGCTTTGATGGGGATGATGAAAAACAGCAGGAACCCAGCCTGGGGATACAGGGTGGCGTAGCCCAGAAACAGGCTCATATTCAGGTAATATACCGAAGCATTACAGCCGAATATCAGGCCGTAAATGTCCATGAGCAGAACCCCGGTAAAGTAAAAAATGTTGAATTTCATTGTGCCCCATATCCGCTCCATGGCACTGCCCAGAGAGTAGTAGCACAGCAGAGAAATTACCATGGTAAGAAGATTGCCGCTGAGCAGAGTGAGGGGATACGTGACCAGACGCCATATCTGTCCATGCAGGATTTGTTCTCTGTCGAAGCAAAGCCGGTAGTACAGCGTGTAGTTTCCAGCCATCATACTGATCAGATAGACGATTGCGTTGCCCAGTGTGAGATAAAGCATCAGGTTGGGGATGCCCTTATTCCGGTTGACATAGCAAAACCGTTCAAATTTTCTGCGTAAATCTTTCAAAAGGTTCAACTCCTAAATATGGAAATGGATTTGCTATCTATTTTACCAGTTTGTGTATGGAATGTCTATAGCGGAAATGTTAATTTTGCTAATTTTAAAATTATCTATTGACAATTGCAGGGGAATTATGTAGAATACCTCTCGAAAATTGCATACATAAGCCTTATCAAGAGTGGTGGAGGGAACGGCCCTATGAAACCCGGCAACCTGTTTTTACAAGGTGCCAAATCCGGCGGCAGACGAAAGATGAGGATTCGATACAGCAGCACGCACATCGGGTCTTCGGTGTGCGGTTTTTTGTTTTACCGGGACATTGTTCCGGAAGGAAGATTGTTGGCTGTATTTAAGAAAGGAAAAATTATGGAAAAAAGACTGTTTACTTCGGAATGTGTAACCAATGGCCATCCTGACAAGGTGGCGGATTCTATTTCGGATGCAATTCTGGATGCTTGTCTGAGCCAGGACCCCAACTCCCGTGTGGCCTGCGAAACTATGGTTACCACAAATTTTTGCCTGATTTGTGGAGAAATTACCACCAAGGCTGTGGTAGATTATCCTGCTGTTGCCAGAGAAGCTATCCGTGCCATCGGCTACACCCATGCGGGAGATGGCTTTGATGCCGATACCGTGGAGATTCAGTGCCGTATCCATACCCAGTCTGCGGATATTGCGCTGGGTACCAATGATGAGGTGGGAGGCGCTGGTGACCAGGGTATGATGTTTGGCGGAGCCTGTAATCAGACCGAGGAAAAGATGCCCCTGCCGGTTGCACTGAGCCGCGCTCTGTGCAACCGCCTGACAGAGTGCGTCAAGGCAAACGATCTGCTCCGCCCGGATGGAAAAACACAGGTATCTGTGGAGTATGATGCCCGGAACCAGGTGATCGGAATAGATACCGTGGTGGTATCCGTTATGCACAGTGCCGATTTCCGGATGGAAGATCTGCGTGCCTATATCCGGGCAGAGGTGATTGCCCCTGTGCTGGCAGGCTATGGATTTGATATTGCCAAAGTGGCCCACATTTTCATCAATCCTACGGGGAACTTTGTCATTGGTGGCCCCAATGGTGATACCGGTCTGACCGGACGTAAAATCATCGTGGATACCTATGGTGGCTATTTCTCCCATGGCGGCGGAGCATTTTCCGGCAAGGATCCAACAAAGGTGGACAGAAGCGCCGCTTACATAGCACGCTATATGGCAAAGAATCTGGTTGCTGCCGGTTTGGCAGACCAGGTTCAGGTGCAGCTGGCCTACGCCATCGGTGTGGCGGAGCCTGTATCTGTGCGGGTAGACAGCTACGGTACCGGGAAGATTCCGGAGGAGAAGATGGTGGAGCTTCTGCGCCAAACCTGTGATTTGACCCCTGCCGGGATTATCCGCAAGTTGGATCTGCGAAAGCCTGTATACGCTTCCACCGCGGCCAAGGGACACTTTGGCGTGGAAGGCAAAACCTGGGAGCAGACCGACCTGGCAGCAGAACTGAAGGCATTGGCAAACGTGTGATCTGAAACGCAAATTACGAAACCGAACATAATGGACGAATACTGAAAAACTGACCGTCTGCTGATCGCAATATGCGAAAAACAGGCGGCCGGTTTTATTTTCAAAAAAGATCAAATAAAGTGGAAGAGCAGAAAAGCCTCTGACAATTTGCATCATGGTAGGGAAAGGATATATCCAGCTATAAACGTTTTTCCAGATAAGAAAGCGCGGCATATTGGTTGTTTTTTTGAGAAAACTGTGATAGGATAACTCAAAAGATAAAATGGGAAGGAAAAGAATTATGCTGGATTTTATTCGTATTGCCTGTGCAGTGCCCAGGCTTGCTCTGGCAGACCCTGAAAGCAATGCCCGGCGGATTATAGATGCTCTGAAACGGGCAGATGAGGAAGAGGCAGATGTGCTGGTGCTTCCGGAACTTGCCATCACCGGCTATACCTGCCAGGATCTCTTTTTGCAGGATGCTTTGTATCAGGGAGTGCAGGCGGCGCTGGTGGAGCTTCTGGCGGCTTCGGCAGAGCATCCCAAAGTGACGATGCTTGTAGGACTGCCTGTACGGATAGAGTATGATCTATACAACTGCGCGGCAGTTATTTCCCGGGGAAAGCTTCATTGTCTGATTCCTAAAACCTATATTCCCAATTACAATGAGTTTTATGAAAAGCGGTGGTTCTCCTCTGGCCGGGATCTGCACAGGCGGGAGGTTACACTGAATCTGCCGGGGGTTGCACCGGTTACGGTACCGATTTCTCCACAGATGCTTGTGAAGCTTGGGGATGGAACGCTGCTCGGCACGGAGATATGTGAGGATTTGTGGACACCAGTGCCTCCCTCTTCCATGCTGGCGCTTGCCGGTGCGGAAGTCATCGTGAACCTGTCTGCATCTAATGAAACGGTGGGCAAGCGTGCGTATCGCCGGGATTTGGTGCGGCATACCTCTGCTGCCCTCACCTGCGTATACGCCTATTGTTCCGCGGGGGCAGGAGAAAGCAGTTCGGATCTGATTTTTTCGGGTCAGTGCCTGATTGCGCAGGATGGCAGCCTGATGGCACAGACTGAGACGGCCATTGTGGAAGAAGCCTTTCTGGTTCAGGATTGCGATTTGGGACGCATACGGGCAGACCGTAAGAAGAACAAATCTTTTTCGGATAATGCAGCGGTTTTCTCCGGTGTATGCACAGCGGATATTCTGGATTTGGGAGGGGAGCCTTTGCGCAGCGATGGAAAAAAGCTGGCAGTGGAGAAACTCCCCTTCGTCCCGGGAACACGTGCAGACCGCACAGAGCGTTGCATGGAAATCTTCCAGATGCAGGTGGCGGGACTCAAGCGGCGGCTGGAAACAGTAGGCGGAAAGGCAGTGATCGGTATTTCTGGCGGACTGGACTCTACCCTTGCGCTGCTGGTTGCGGTAGAAGCTATGCTTCAGTTGGGGCGTCCTGCTTCGGATGTATGCGGTGTGACGATGCCCTGCTATGGAACATCGGATCGTACCTATCGGAATTCTCTGGAGTTGATGCGCCTTTTGGGGGTGAGCTGCAAGGAAGTCAATATTCGCCAGGCGGTGGATATTCATTTCCGGGACATCGGTCACGACAAGGCTGTGCTCAATGCTACCTATGAGAATTCTCAGGCCCGGGAGCGAACCCAGATTCTGATGGACTATGCCAGTGTGGTAGGCGGGATTGTAATCGGAACCGGAGATTTGAGCGAACTTGCGCTGGGGTGGTGTACCTACAATGGGGATCATATGAGTATGTACGGCGTGAATGCCTCCATTCCCAAAACCCTGATTCGATGGATGATCGAGGCAATTGCACAGGAGCCGGATTTTGCCTGCTCGAAAGAGGTTTTGCTGGATATATTGGATACTCCCATCAGTCCGGAACTGCTTCCGCCGGATGCCTCCGGAAAAATCAGCCAGCATACAGAGAATTTGGTTGGCCCCTATGCGCTGCATGATTTCTTCCTGTACTATATGCTTCGTTTTGGATACACGCCGAAGAAAATCTATACCCTGGCCTGCCGGGCATTTCAGGGGGATTTTGACCAGGCGACAATCAAAAAATGGCTGTGCTCTTTCTATCGCCGCTTCTTTACCCAACAGTTCAAGCGGAATTGTCTGCCGGATGGCGTAAAGGTCGGCTCCGTATGCCTGAGTCCCCGGGGGGATTGGCGCATGCCCAGCGATGCCTGTGCCAAGCTGTGGCTGTCGGAGGCAGAGGCACTGTAAAGGCGGACAGACACGGATAATAACCAAGGAAAGAGAAAAAACAAGCAGCAGACCGGTTATGGCTCTGCTGCTTGTGGTGTATTCGGTTATCGTGCTGCGGTAATCAGCACGGGCTGAAGCTGGATCTGCGCCGTGGCGGCATCGATTGCTACCGGAATCTGGCTGAAGTCTGCAATAAGAGATGTGGGTTTCCCTGCGGAATCATCCTGCCCAAAGGGAACGAAGAAATAGTGTTTTCGGTTCAGAAGCCTGCCAATGTTTTCTGCAGCGCCTGCCAGTCCGTCATTGGTAGACACGGCAAGCAAAACCGGACGAGCGTTGCGCAGGTGACTTTTTGCTGCCATGGTAACAGGGGTGTCTGCAATGGAATGAGCCAGTTTTGCCAATGTGTTTCCGGTGCATGGAGCGATGAGCAGGATATCCAACATTTTCTTCGGGCCGATGGGTTCCGCCTGGGAGAGGCTTGTAATGGCCTCCTTTTCACAAATCACTTCCGCACGGTGAACAAAATCCGTCCCTCTTCCGAAACGGCTGTCTGTCGAGCATGCGTTGGTAGAGAAGATGGGGAAGACATTGTGCTGCTTGGCAAGTGCGTCCATTACAGGGAAAACTTTCTCAAAGGTGCAGAAAGAGCCACACAGGGCAAAGCCGATATTCATACCGTATCCTCCGTCCATAGTCGTATTACCGTCTGGGCAATCAGTTCTCCGGCACTTTCCGGAGCCATTTTTCCGGGAAGTCCTCTGGCACGGATTGCGTTCTGCGCATCAATTCCCGGGGTGGATGCCAGATCGATCAGCAGTGCATCGCTGCAAAGCTGGCTCATCCGGCGGCTGATTACGGGTTCCGGAGCAGTGTTGAACAGAATTTTTATGCGAGGCAGAGCATCCACAGTTTCCTGCCAGCTGATTCCCTGGTAGCCGAGGGCATTCAAAAGTGCCCGGTTCTCTGCTTTCCTGGCATAAATCCGGCAATCTGCCCCCAGAGCACGTAAATATTGTGCGAGGCATTTTCCAATCCTGCCCCAGCCGACGATCAGAACAGGAGCGCCGAGCAGGGTGGATTCCAGTTTTTCGCAGGCCAGTCGCAGTGCGCAGCGGGCGGTGATATCCGCATTCCGGGCGGTAAACTCCGGATCGGTGAGCAAGTCCTGTTTTATAAATTTTGTGTCTACATCAAAGTCAAGTTTTCCTCCAAACACGTGGCAGCCGGAGGGGAGAATTTGGGATAATTCTGCCCAGTGTTGCGGCTTTGCGGCAGGGACATCCAGCAATATGCCACGGCATTCCGGAGTTGCCTGGCTGGTAATCGTGATACCGTGGTTCTTTAAGTATTCCTGGGCATAAATATGTGCAGGGTTTGTTCCGAGACAGCACAGCATGAAAAAACCTCCTTCCTGATAAAATATGCTTTACCTGGCAGAAGTGTGCAGGAAAGGCCTTGATTTTTTTCTTGAATTTCGTATAATGGTACAAGAGGTGAACTGTATGCAGAGATTGGGATTTATTCACGATATGATGGATGTCAAGGTGTTGGTTCTGTTTGTTATGGCCAGAGTGAGCTATCCTGTAAACATTCAGCAGATTTACGAGCTGTGCTATCAGGATGACTGCCTGAGCTATTTTGATGTGTGTACGGCGGTGCCGGAACTGGTCAGTACCGGACATCTGACGGAACAGGAAAACCAAACCTACGAGATCACGGATAAGGGCCGGGCAGATGGTTCCCTGACGGAGGACTCCATTGCGTATACGGTAAAATGCAAGGCAGAAAACGCGGTTGGCAGATTCAACAGGCAAATTCGCCGTTCCAGCTTTGTAAAAACTCAGGTGGTTCCCCGGGAAAACGGGGATTATTCCGTGATTATGGCACTGGATGATGAAGTGGGCAATTTAATGACGCTGGAGTTGCTGGCACCAAATCAGCGCCAGTCAGTACGGCTGAGTAAGCTTTTTGAAAAGAAAGCAGAAAGCCTGTACAATATCATTATGACGGAACTGCTGGACGAAGAGAAAGAAGAGGGTTGACCCTTGTCGAATCGGCATAATCGTGGTATAGTATAACTACACCGGAGGACCGGTGGATATACGAAAGGAGCTGCCGATTATGAAGTTTCAGTACAGTGAAAAGAAAGTTAAGCTTCCTGAGAATGTCCATGCTTATGCCGAAAAAAAGGTTATGAAGCTGGCTCGTTATTTCGAGGATGACGCGGAGGCACTCATCGTATTTTCTGTGGAGAAGAACCGGAACAAAGCGGAGCTGACCGTTCACGGAGCCGGAACTTGGTTCCGTGCCAGTGAGAGTACATCTGATATGTTTGCGTCCATCGATGCTGCAATCGGTACCATCGAAGGTCAGATCCGCAAGAACAAGACCCGTCTGGCTCGCCGTTTGCGCCAGGATGCATTCAGCCGCACCGTGGAGGAAACATCCTTTATTCCCCAGGCGGAAGAACCGGATATTTCCATTACCAAGCATAAGCAGTTCTTCATGCGTCCTATGACAAGAGAAGAGGCAGTGCTGCAAATGGAGCTTTTGAACCATTCCTTCTTCGCATTCCGGGATACGGATAATGGCGGATCGTTTGCTGTTGTGTACAGAAGAAACGATGGCGGCTATGGTCTCATTGACGATACGGAATAATATAATATAATAGAATGTATATTTTCCGGAGCCCTCGGGCTCCGGAAAAATTTTGCAAAAAGGGGTTGACAAACAAAGAAGAAGGTGGTATATTATCTGAGCTTTCACGAGAGCACGGTTGCAACACAGAAAGCTGTGTCGAAAATTTGAAAAGAATGTAAAAAAGTTCTTGACAAATCCAAAACTTTGTGATAGCATAAAGAAGCTTTCGAGAGAAAGCGGCTGTACCTTGTAAATTGAATAACGTTAAGACGAACTAATTAACAC
>CAZCRO010000066.1:0-12002 GCA_964501115.1 uncultured Oscillospiraceae bacterium | reverse complement strand
GCCGGAAACGCAGCAGGTACCCATACCACGGGCAACAACGGCTGCGTGGGGTATGACCTCCCACGCAGCCGTTGTTGCCCGTGGTATGGGTACCTGCTGCGTTTCCGGCTGCACCGAGATCACCATGGACGAAGAGAACAAGAAGTTCACTCTGGCCGGCAAGACCTACCACGAGGGCGACTTCCTGAGCCTGGACGGCTCCACCGGCTGCATCTATGATGGCCAGATCCCCACTGTGGAAGCTACCATCGCCGGCGAGTTCGGCCGGATCATGGGCTGGGCTGACCAGTACCGTACCCTGAAGGTGCGCACCAATGCAGACTCTCCCCGGGATGCCATCAAGGCTCGTTCCCTGGGCGCAGAAGGCATCGGCCTGTGCCGTACCGAGCATATGTTCTTCGAAGAAGGCCGTATCGCCTCCTTCCGTGAGATGATCTGCTCCGATACCGTGGAAGAGCGTGAGGCTGCTCTGGCTAAGATCATGCCCATGCAGCAGGCAGACTTCGAAGGCCTGTACGAGGCTATGGAAGACTACCCCGTTTGCATCCGCTTCCTGGATCCCCCTCTGCACGAGTTCGTTCCCACCACTGAGGAAGACATTGCCGCTCTGGCTGCCACTCAGGGCAAGACCGTTGAGCAGATCAAGGCAATCATTGCTTCCCTGCACGAGTTCAACCCCATGATGGGTCACCGTGGCTGCCGTCTGGCTGTCACCTATCCCGAAATCGCCGCTATGCAGACCAAGGCCGTCATCCGTGCCGCTCTGGCTGTGAAGGGCCGTCATCCCGAATGGAACATTGTTCCCGAGATCATGATCCCCCTGACCGGCGATGTGAAGGAACTGAAGTATGTGAAGGACGTTGTGGTAAAGGCTGCCGATGCTGAAATCGCCGCTGCCGGCGTTGAGCTGAAGTACGAAGTCGGTACCATGATGGAAATTCCCCGTGCCTGCCTGACTGCCGATGAGATCGCCCAGGAAGCTGAGTTCTTCTGCTTCGGTACCAACGACCTGACCCAGATGACCTTCGGCTTCAGCCGTGACGATGCCGGTAAGTTCCTGAATGCTTACTACGAGAGCAAGATCTACGAGAACGATCCCTTCGCCAAGCTGGATCAGAACGGTGTTGGCCAGCTGATGCAGATGGCCGTTTCCAAGGCCAAGGCCAGCGGCAACAAGCTGCACTACGGCATCTGCGGTGAGCACGGCGGCGACCCTGTCTCCGTTGAGTTCTGCCACAACATCGGCCTGGACTACGTTTCCTGCAGCCCCTTCCGTGTGCCCATCGCCCGTCTGGCTGCTGCTCAGGCTGCCATTAAGGCAGAAGATGCTGCCAAGGCCGGGGAAGCTGCCGAGGCTGAAAAGGCCGCTGCTAAGGAAGCAGCTAAGGAAGCGGCCAAGGAATTCGCTGAAAACGCCAAGGAGGCTGCCATCGTAGCTGCCGACGCTCTGGCCGATGCCGCAAAGGCTGGCCTGGCCGGCGCAAAGGCTGGCATTGCCGAAGCCAAGAAGGTTTTCAACGAAACCAGAAACAATAAGTAAGCATACCTGCTCCAAGAGCCGCCCGAATTTTCGGGCGGCTCAGTGTGTTAAAAGAGCCTCGCAGAGTTTGCGGTCTTTGGCTGCAAATAAAATCAAAATCATTTTCTGTCGGGGCGTGTACCTGACAGAAAATACTTCTCAGGCTGCAAGTGTGGAATTTTTCCGCCAAAGGCGGAAAAATTCTGCGCGCGGCAGACTGCAAAAGAATTGTCGGAAAAGCCCGCAGGGGTTTTTCGACAGTCTAAGCCGCCCGAATTTTCGGGCGGCTCAAATTGTTTTTGTCCTCTCAGTCGGCTTCGCAGCCAGCGCCCCCGGAGGGGGAGCCAAGGGGGGGCGTATCGCCGGCAGGGGGGAGACGGGCAGCTTCTTTTTGTGAGTTATTGCGTATTGTGGGATGGGTGAATGTGTGCTATACTGAAAGAAACGGAAACCATCTTGCAGGGATTGCACAAAAAGAAACGGTGGTTTTTGTACAAAAAGCGGAAATGTTAAAAACACGACGCATGTCGTGTTTTGCGGAAGAAAAAATAAGTACTATTGGCATAGAAACCACCGGGGTGCTCCGGCTGGGGCGTATACCGGATGAAAAATAAAATGGATCAAATGAAAGGACGAAAAGCGATGTATAACAAACTGATGACCTGCCTGGAAAGTGTTCGTGCCAATACTGATTTTGTGCCCGAGGTTGCTGTGATCCTTGGCTCCGGCCTGGGAGAATTTGCCGACGAGATCAATGTGGTGACCACCATCGATTATACGGAAATTGCCGGTTTCCCGGTTTCCACGGTGAAGGGTCATAAGGGTCGCTTCGTCTTTGGCTATGTGGAGGAGACTCCCGTGGTGATTATGCAGGGGCGTGTCCACTATTACGAGGGGTATCCCATGACCGATGTGGTGCTGCCCACCCGGCTGATGGGTCTGATGGGTGCCAAAAAGCTGGTGCTTACCAATGCCGCCGGCGGTGCCAACGACCATTTTAAGCCCGGCGACCTGATGATGATCACCGACCATATCACCACCGGCGTGCCCTCTCCTCTGATCGGCGCAAACCTGGAGCAGCTGGGTACCCGCTTCCCGGATATGAGCGAGGTTTACAGCCTGCGTATGCGGGATGTGATCCGCAGCTGCGCCAGGGAGCTGGATATTGCCATCCGGGAAGGTGTGTATGTTCAGTTCACCGGCCCCAACTATGAAACCCCTGCGGAAATTCGTATGGCAAAGACCTGGGGCGCGGATGCCGTGGGCATGAGCACCGCCTGCGAAGCAATGGCGGCACGGCATATGGGTATGGAAGTGTGCGGCATTTCCTGCATCACCAATCTGTGCGCCGGCATGTCTGCCACACAGCTGAACCACAAAGAGGTGCAGGAGACAGCCGACCGGGTTGCCAAGCAGTTCAAGCAGCTCATTGGCAAAGTGATTGTTGCAATCTGATTCACAAAAAGCGTCCCCGTGGGCGCTTAGGCAGGAGGACGGCATGCAGAACATAGAGAAGTTCCTTCGGGACACTCCGGGTATTCAGCCGGAGCGGCGGGCGTATTTCCGGCAGTTTTTCAGCGGCATCCCGGCGGAACAGGAAAATCAGATCCACCGGGTCACAGTGAAAAAAGGCGGCTATGTGCTCAAGGCCGGAACACCCTGCGATGCGGTGTACTTCCTCCTGCGGGGCAAGGTGGTAGGTGAGTTTTACACCACCGGGGGAAAAGCCCACTCCTTTATGGATTTTTCCCAGATGCACACCCTGGGCGACCATGAGCTTTTCTGCGGGGAAGAGGAATACGCTGCTTCCCTGTGCGCGGAAAAGGACTGCGTGCTGCTGAAAATGCCGGCCAAATCCTATATGGACTGGGTGCAGAAGGATGCCAACGCCCTGAATATGCGGGTGAGAAACATTCTGGCAGTCATGTCCCTGGAACGGAAAATTGACCGGGAGTACCTGCAAAAGGGAGGCCGGGAGCGGCTGAATCTGCTGCTCATCCGCTTCTACGAAAACGGAACCAAGGATGCCAAGGGGGTGCTGCTGGTGCGCAATACCCAGACAGAGCTGGCGGACAAGATCGGCATCAATGTGCGCAGTGTGCAGCGCTGTGTCGCGGCGCTGGTGCAGGAAGGGTATGTAACCCTGAAAAAAGGCAAAATGACCCTGAATCGGGAACAATATGAAAAACTGAAACAGTCTATGGACGAATAACAGAAAGGAATATACAATGGATACAAGAACTCTGCTGGAATTGTTTGGCTATCTGGGCTCCTGCATGGTGGTGGTCTCCATGCTCATGACCTCCGTGGTCAAGCTGCGTATTATCAATGCCCTGGGCAGCCTGATTTCCGGAATTTACGCGCTGCTGGTGGGTGCCGTGCCTCTGATGCTGATGAATGGCTGCCTGGTGGTTATCAATGTTTTTAACCTGGTCAAGCTCCTCAAGAGCGAGCAGAACTACGATCTTCTGCGCAGCGACGAGAAGGATGCCTCCGTGCAGTATTTCCTCACCCGGTATATGGAGGATATTCACTCCTTTTTCCCGGATTTTCCTGCCCAGGGTGTTCTGCTGGATACCGTGTACCTGGTGTACTGCCAGGGAAGCCTGGCCGGCATCCTGATGGGGCGCACTCTGGAAGAGGGCAAGCTGGATGTCTATCTGGATTACACCACGCCCGCTTACCGGGATTGCTCTGCCGGCCGCTACCTGTATGCCCGTCTGGCGGTGCAGGGTGTAAAGCAGCTGCGCTATGCCCGGAAGAATACACCCGCCCACGAAGCCTACCTCTCCAAGATGGGCTTCACCCAGGAAAACGGTACTTATATAAAGAACCTGTAAGCACCTGAAAATCCAGGCACCCTTCTTCGCCCTTCACCGGGAGAAAGAAGGGTGCTTTTTTGTACGTCCCGGCACGATCCCCCCCCGCCGCAGGCGGGAAAAGGCGAGCTTTACAAAAGGGAGGCTTTTGGCGCACGCCGCACGTAACTGCATTCCCATATCCACCCGCTTTGCGTAACAACCGCATTCCTCTTTACACCCCCCTGTGTTCCGGAGGCATGGCAACCATCCGGCTGCTTCGTGGAACGTTGGGGGAAATGACCCGGCGGGGGTTGGGAAAATGCAGCGCGGAAAATTGTTCTTCACAGAAAAACAGACAAAATTTTGCACGGACGGACAGCTGTTCACAACGCAGTGACAAAAAAGACAAAAATCCTCTTGCGAGAGATAATAAAACAGTAAAAATATACGATGAAAGTACACGTTCCACCTGCTGTGGACTGTCAATATAGACAGATGTTCACGGAAAGCGGATATTCTCAGAAAAAAGGATTGAAATTTTATTAAGAATGTGTTAGAATATATGCAATCTTAATTGCGCTGCATGGGCATGATTTGGGATGAAAGATTTTAAACCACAAAATGCATAAGTCGCGCAGAAAAGAGGAAATGCCTTCGCCGCCGGTTTCGGCCGGGGGTTGAGGGCAAAATTTTAAGGAGGTAAAACAATGAAAAGAACACTCGCACTGCTTCTGGCTGTGCTGATGGTAGTTTCCATGTTCGCCGGCTGCGGTTCCAAGACCGAGCCTGACGCAACTACCGCTGCTGCTGCCACCGAAGCCACTCAGGCTGCGGAAGAATCTGTTTTCACCTACAACGATTCCGTTTCCGTCCTGTGTGCCAACTGGAACCCTCACACCTACGAAACCAGTGACGATGCCTACCTGGTAGACACTGTCCCCACCCGTCTGGGCTTCTACACCTTCGTTTTCAACGAAGAGCTGCACCCCGTTGAGGGTCAGGATCCCTACGCCGGCTACTACATCATGCCTGAAATGGCTGCCGGCGATCCCGTGGATATTACCGAGCAGGTTAAGGCCGAGCATCCCGAGTTCAAAATTCCCGAGAGCGCTACCACCGGCTACGCCTACACCATCGACCTGAATCCCGACGCTTGCTGGGAAGACGGCACTCCCATCACCGCTGACGACTACGTGGAATCCATGAAGCGTCTGCTGGATCCCGAGATGCTGAACTACCGTGCTGCCGACTACTACGCCAGCGACCTGTGCATCGCCGGTGCAGAAGCTTACGCCAAGGGCGGCACCACCACCTACGAGTACAACACCGCAGCTCTGGCTGACCTGACCAAGGGCGAAGACGGCCAGTACGTCAATGCCAACGGCAAGAAGATGTACGTTGCTCTGGACATCGGCTGCGGCTCCCTGGACGGCGATGCCCTGAAGGAGTACGTGGACGCTTACGGCGCTGACTACTTCGATGTTTCCAAGTGGGAAGTCCTGACCGCCGCAATGACCGACGACGGTGTTGCTCCCATGACCGATGAGACCCTGGACGCTCTGACCACCACCGTTACCGGCAACCCCGCCTGGAACGAGACCGACGGTTCCACCGTTCCCGGTTACCTGGTTTACGCTGAAGAGTGGGCTGTTGTTCCCTACGAGAGCGTTGGCCTGTACAAGTCCGGCGACTACCAGATCACCATGGTTCTGAGCAAGGCTATGGCCGGCTTCAACCTGTTCTACAACCTGACCTCCAACTGGCTGGTTAAGGTTGACCTGTACGACGAGCTGACCACCACCACCAACGGTGTCAAGACCACCAGCTACGGCACCAGCGTGGACAGCTACATGTCCTACGGCCCCTACAAGCTGACCTACTTCCAGAGCGAAAAGTCTCTGAAGTGTGAGAAGAACGAGAACTGGTACGGCTGGAACGATGGCAACCACAACTATGTGGATCCCACCGACGGCGAGACCTACCAGATGTACATGACCGATGTTGTGGACTGCCAGGTTGTTGCCGAGTCCTCCACCAACAAGCTGATGTTCCTGAAGGGCGAACTGATGACCTACGGCCTGGGCAGCGAAGACTTCGCTACCTACCGTCAGTCCGACTTCTGCCATCCCCTGCCCAAGGAGACTCTGTTCTTCCTGATCCTGAATGGCCACAAGAGCGCAATCGACGAGCGTGAAGCTGCTTCCACCTTCGATCAGAACACCACTGACCTGCAGACCATGACTCTGTCCTCCTTCCGCAAGGCTGTTGCCGTTACCTACGACAAGAACCTGTTCGCCGCAACTGTTTCCCCCGCCCGTTCCGGTGGCTTCGGCATCATCGGCAACACCTACATCTACGATCCTGAAACCGGCGCTACCTACCGCAGCACCGATCAGGCCAAGCAGGTTCTGTGCGACTTCTACTCTGTAGATACTTCCGCCTTCGCAACTCTGGACGAGGCCGTGGATTCCATCACCGGTTACGACCCCGAGGCTGCCAAGGTTCTGTACACCGAGGCTTTTGCTGAGGCTATTGAAAAGGGCTACATCACCGATAAGGACGGCGACGGCGTTTCCGACCAGACCGTTACCATCGAGTACGCTCTGTCCGCCGACTCCGACTTCATGACCACCACCATCGACTACCTGAACGAGAAGATGAACGAAGTCACCGAGGGTACTCCCTTCGCTGGCAAGGTCAAGTTCGTGAAGTCCGCTCCTTACGGCAACGACTGGTCCAACAAGATCAAGGCTGGCCTGGCCGATACCGTTCTGGCTGGCTGGACCGGTTCCAAGATGAACCCCTTCTCCCTGACCGATCTGTACGTCAACCCCGACAAGCAGTACGATGCCGGCTGGTTCGTATCCGAGACTGTTGATCTGACCCTGACCATCGACGGCAAGGAACTGACCACCAACCTGCATCAGTGGTCCGATGCTCTGAACGGCGCTACCATCACCATCGACGGTGCCGAGTACAACTTCGGCGACGGCATGGCTGACATCGAGACCCGTCTGAACATCCTGGCTGGTATCGAAGGCAAGATCCTGCAGACCTACGACTACCTGCCCATGCTGCAGGACAGCTCCATGTTCCTGCTGAGCCAGAAGGCCTACTACGTTGTTGACGAGTTCAACCCCGTCCTGGCCTACGGCGATCTGACCTACCTGAAGTACAACTACAGCGACGCTGAGTGGACTGCTTACGTTGCTGAGCAGGGCGGCGAACTGAGCTACTAAGCTTACCGCCGGATCTATCTGAAAAACTGTGGCTACTCCCGGGAAACTGGGGGTAGCCATAACGTGGATTTTATACTTCTCCTGTAGCGATGGGGGAATACCCCCCAAAAAATCGTTACAGGGAATTTGTCTGTACAGAGCTTTTGTGGTATTTTGCACAGATTCAGGCAAAATATGCACAAGAGGCGGGGAATGGCCTGAGCAGCTCCGGCAAAGCCGGGAGCTGTTGAAGCCATTCCCTGGCATTCGAAACCTATATAGGTTTCGTCTTTTTCACTGGTGAAAAAGACCATTCCGGTCTTAAAATAGAAAAAATGCAGAAATAGGAGGAGCGCAAATGCTCAAGTACACATTTCAAAGAATCCTCTATATGCTGCTGGTGTTTCTGATCATCACGTGCATGTGCTTCGTGCTTGTTCGGATGCTGCCACCGGCACAGCTGCCCCAGGGTGACCCTCACACTGCCATTGTGGAGGCTCGCCGGGAAGCATTGGGTTACAACAAACCATACATGGTACAGTTCGGTATTTTCCTGAAGAATGTGCTGACCAAGTTCGACTGGGGTCTGAGCGATAAGCTGTTCTTCGGCCAGGACGTTGTGAAGCTGTTTGCTCAGAAGCTGCCTGCTACCGTTATTGTAAACCTCTACGCTACCATTTTCAGTATTCCCGTTGGTATTGCCCTGGGTATCTTCGCCGCTTTGAAGAAGAATACCTGGATCGACTATACCATTTCCACCCTGACCATGGTGGTCATTTCCGTGCCCAGCTTCGTGTACGCCTTCATCATTCAGTACGTGTTCAGCTATAAGCTGGGCTGGTTCCCGTTCCTGATGAAGTCCGGTACCGACTGGTTCAGCCCTGCCATGTTCCTGTCCATGTGCCCGGCCATTTTGTCCCTGGGCTTTGGCGTTGTGGCATCCTTTACAAGAACCACCCGTGCCGAGCTGACCGAAGTGCTGACCAGCGAATTCATGCTGCTGGCCCGTACCAAGGGTCTGACCAAGGCACAGGCAACCGTGCGCCATGCCCTGCGCAACTGCTTTGTTGTGGTTGTGCCCGCCATCATCGGCGAGTTTATCGGTGTTCTGGGCGGCAGCTTGATCATTGAGAAGATTTTTGCCATCCCCGGTGTTGGCAGCCTGACCATCAATGCCATCAATGCCCAGGATTATCCCATCTTTATGCTGACTACCTGTTTCTACACCGCAGTGGGTCTGGCAGCCAATCTTGTGGTTGATATTAGCTACGGCTTTATCGACCCGCGCATCAGAATGGGGTCTAAGAAATGAGTAATAATCAGAATTTTGAACATATCGACGCTTCCCAGTTCGAGTTTGTCCAGAAGGATGCTTACCTTCACGACCAGAAGCTGGAAACCAAGTCCCGCAGCTTTTTCCAGGATGCTATGCTGCGCTTCGCCAAGAACAAGTCCTCCGTGGTCGCGGCCTGGATTCTGCTGTTTTTGGTTCTGTTTGCCATTGTGGCACCTGTGCTGTCGCCCTATACGGTGAACAACAAGGATAAGCTGTACATCAGCTATCCTGCCTATGTCCCTGCCATTGCCAAGATGAATCTGGGTATTCTCGATGGCGGCAAGGTGCATGCTTCCCAGAATGATGCCTCTGTCAATGCCTGGAACGGCATTGCCCAGGAGACCGGCCTGAACCCCGTGCTGCGGGTGGTGAAGGAAAACGTCACCCAGGTAAAGGTTCGCGGCAAGATGGTTGACCGGAAGACCTACGACCTGGAAATGAACCGCTACTACGAGCTGGGTGTTGTATACCGTGTGTTCAGCTACGATGAGTTCCAGAAAATTCAGCAGTGGCAGAACGAGACCGGCATCCAGGTGGTGTATCCCTATGTGGAGGCAGAAGCCATCAACGGCATCACCGACAATGCCAACATCTGGTATGAAGTAGACAGCAAGGGCGCTGCCCAGCTGGATAAGGACGGTAACTTTGTGCCTGTGTATTCCACCAACAAGTCCATCGAGGGCGCGGAGTATAACTCCCTGCGCATCGAGGGGGACGACGGCAGCTATATCTACTCCGTGCGCAAGTCCGGCTCTGTCCAGTGCCGTGTCTGCTACTATAACTACTATCAGTACCTCAACGGCCGTGAGCCCACCTATATCTTCGGTACTACCGCCATGGGTCAGGATCTGTTCTGCGCCATCGGCGTGGGCGCCCGGTTCTCTCTGATCTTCGCCGTGATCGTGTCCGTGATCAATATGTTCATCGGTGCGGTTTACGGTGCCATTCAGGGTTACTACGGCGGCAAGGTGGACCTGTATATGGACCGTGTGTCCGATATTCTGTCCGGCCTGCCCTTCGTTGTGGTTATCACCCTGTTCCAGCTGCATCTGGCCAGAAAGCTGGGTGTGATTCCCTCCTTCCTGTTCGCCTTTGTGCTCACCGGCTGGATCAGCATGGCTGCCCTGACCCGGAAGCAGTTCTATCGCTACAAGAGCCAGGAGTTTGTTATGGCAGCCCGTACTCTGGGCGCTTCCGACGGCCGGCTGATGTTCAAGCACATCTTCCCCAACGCCATCGGTACCATCATCACCAGCTGCGCTCTGATCGTTCCCAATGTCATCCGGTCTGAGACCACCATCACTTACCTGGGCATTGTGGATCTGTCCGCCTATACCGGCACCAACATGGGTACGCTGCTGAGCCAGGGTAACGCTTCCGTTACCACTGCGCCCCACACGCTGCTGTGGCCCAGCCTGTTCATCAGCCTGCTGATGATCTCGTTCAATCTGTTTGGCAACGGTCTTCGGGATGCCTTCAATCCCACGACCAGAGGGGAGGAAGGCTAATGGAAACCAAACTGTCTGTGCGCAATCTGCGCATTTCCTTCCGCACCACCAATGGCAAGGTCCAGGCGGTTCGGGGAATCGATTTTGATGTGGCAAAGGGTGAGACCCTGGCCATTGTAGGTGAGTCCGGCTCCGGTAAGTCTGTCACCTCCAAGGCCATTCTGGGCATCCAGGCCAACAACGCCATCACCGAATCCGGTGAGATCATTTACGACGGCAAGGATCTGCTGAAGATCAACGAGGAGGAGTTCCACTCCATCCGTGGTGACAAGATCGCCATGATTTTCCAGGATCCCATGTCCAGCCTGGACCCCATCGTAAAAATCGGCAAGCAGCTGACGGAAGCCATGCTCCTCAAGGGCAAAGCCCGCCAGCGGGAAAGCCGGAACAATTTCAACAGCAAGCTCAAGAGCCTGAACGAAGCTATGATCCAGGCTCTGGCTGCCAATGATTCCGAAAAGGCTGCCAAGCTCACCGCCATGTGCAAGAACTTCGACAAGTTCGAGTTTAAGCACATCGAGCTGGAATCCGCCTATGCCCGTGCCCATGAGGCGGCTGCGGAGGCTCTGGACGATCTGGAAAACCTGATCTTTGAGCTGGAAAAGAATTCCACCAAGGATGCCACGGACCGTGTCAACGATGTGGCTGTTCAGGCTGTCGCTTCCGTCAACGAGTACGTGGTAAAGGAAGATGCCGAGGAAATCAAGAACCTGGCCAAGGTGCTCAACAAGCAGTATAAGGCCGGCAAGAAGTCCGGGGATCACACCGAGACTCTGGCAACCATGAAGCGCCTTCAGGAGATTCTGAAGGCCGCTGCCGCCAAGGACGTGCCCAACTTCTTCCGCATGGGTTACTATGTCACCTTTGCAGGGGAGCCTCTGCCTCAGATGCCTGTGCAGGAGCTGAACGCTTATCTGCGCAAGTACCTGGACGACAACTTCATGGTGGAGTTCATCGACAATGCCAGCGCTGCCATGAAGCACACCGCCCACATTGCCCGGGAGAACACCCGCAAGGCCATTGAGGCTCTGGAAGATGCCCGCAGCGTCTACAGTGCCGAGGCCCTGGACAAGAAGGCCGCTTACGAGACCTACAAGAGCCTGCAGACCGCCGTTATGGCCACTGTGGATCCTCTGAACATCCACAAGGACAGCCTGACTCATACCTTCGGCTCCAGCCTGAAGAGCGAGCTGGATACCTATTTCCATGCCATCACCGGCAACGCCAAGGCGCAGAAGGTTCACGACAAGGATCAGGCCAAGTACGACAAGCTGGTTGCCAAGGGCAAGACCCCGGACTATCAGGTTGCCGCCGCTGCCATCGTGGATCTGGAGCTGGTCAAGGCCAATATTGCCCACCTGCTGGACAGACTGGCCAACCATTACCGGGAGCAGCTGGCTGAGAGCGAGAACAAGGACTACCAGGCGCAGACCGTTGAGCTGATCGACTACTTCAAGGACAACGCTTCCGGCGTTGTGGAGAAGGTCACCCGCCGTGTGGCCAAGCGCCGTGCCATCAAGCTGATGGACGAAGTAGGTATTGCCGAGCCCCACAAGCGCTACAACCAGTATCCCTTCGAGTTCTCCGGCGGTATGCGCCAGAGAATCGTCATCGCCATTG
>CAZCRO010000065.1:0-12454 GCA_964501115.1 uncultured Oscillospiraceae bacterium | reverse complement strand
CGACACCCAACTGTCGTTGAATGTCGCCTGTTTTCTTGTCCAATCCTGTTTGCAGATGCCGATTTCGTAATTTTCTCAAATTACTGTCTTATCAGCACACAGCAAAATGGCAGCCGCTATGCGTATTACTTCATATAGTACATATCCAGAGCATCCCGCATTTTGTAGTAATTGGGCAGCTTCCGCCAGCCATAGGCCACAACATCTGTACCTATGCCGACAATGTTGGTATCCGGCAAATCCTGCCGCCACTGATACTGTATAGCAGCGCTGCGCTCCATGCACCACAGGTTCTTCAGCCAGGTCATCTGGCTGATGGGTTCGGGATTGGCAAAGGTTCTGCCGATGTTCAGATCTTCCAAAGCCGTACAGCCCAGAAGCGGCTCATAAGACTCAATGGCACACCAGCCAATCTCCAGCCACACCAATTCCTTACAATTGCTGATGGGGGTAAGATCCCGCACATCCGTATCCGCCAGAATCAGGTATTTCAGGTGGGGCATATACGCTGCAAAATCAATATTGCGTACCCGGGAGTGTCCCAGGTCGATGGCGATCATATCCTCACAGTACTTTAAGTCCGGAGCGTTCTTGTCCTGGAAATAGCCATCTCCCTGGGTCAGGGGCATAAACTTGGTATCATCCGTGCGGGCCTTGCAGATAGAGCCGAGATATACCCGCCACACAACCTTATATTCTGCCCGCTTTTCTTCCCGGAACTGCGCCATCGTCTCATTGTCAAAGCCGCAGTCGCACATGACGAGCTTCTCTATATTGGGGAAGTAGGCCGCATAATCCTCCGCCTGCTGCAAATCCAGCAGCTGTTCATCGGAAAGATCCACTTCGGTGGCATCATCCGGGATCACCCGACCCTGGATGGTCAGAGACCAATGAATATCCACATTGGGATATTGCTCCCGCAATGACAACAACTCCGGCCCGGTTGCCTCTGGATTGGATACGGAAACAGATTTCAGTTCCTTCAACCCCTGCAGCGCCCCGGCAAGCTGATCGTAGGTTGCACCTTCCACTTCAATTTGTTGAGCGTCCGTGGAAAACTCCTGGTTGCCAACCATAATCCGGAATTTGATCGTCCAATCCGGATGCTTCTCCTGCAGAGCAAGCAGTACACCGTAGTCTGTACACAGGCTGGCATCAATGGTATGCAGCTCGGGCAAATATTCCAGGAGCGCCGCCTCTTCCTGGGTAATTTTTGTCAGGCACAGAGTATTTACCGTGTTATCGTACAGCGCGCCATCCAGCTCCACCTGATAGTGCAGCTGACAATCCGGCTTTTTTTTCTGCAGCTGCATCAACAGCGTGTAATCCCGGCATTCCTGGGCATACACCGTTTTCAACTGGGGGAAATAGTCCAACTGTACCAAATCCTCCTGGGAAAGCTGGCGAATGGTCAGCTCCTGCGTAAAGCTGGGATAGAATTCTCCCTGGAAAGGCACCTGCCAGATAATCGTACAGCCGGGCAGCTGCTGGGTAAGCTGATCGTAAACGTCCGGTGCAATATTTCTGTCCCGCAGATCCAAAACCGTCTGCTTACGGGGATACAGCTCGCCTTCCACAATCACGTTATTCTCCAGGGTATAGATCAGTACCCCCGCCACAGCCAAAACCGCCAGCAGAATTACCAAAATCACTGCTACCGCTATCTTTTTCTTCCATGTATTCATAACAAGTAACTCCTGTTGCTTTTCCAAGTCTGTTTTTTCGCAGCGGAATCCTTTCACCTGATTTCATTACGCACTGCATACAGGTATATTATGTAAAAAAAACACCGCCATGTCAAGAGCTATTTCCTGTCTGTGCGTAAGCACGCCGCATGGAAGTTTCGCCTTTGAAGGCATCCTTTTGGGGAAGGGATTATTCCGGCGGAAGTGGTTGCGAAGGATGGCGCTTTATGTTATACTGTTTAGAGTATGTTTTGTACACAATAAGAGGAGGGATTTTTTTGATTTTTGGCAAGCACATCAACCGGTACTATGCCCGCTATGCCCTGTACCTTCTGACAGGTCTGCTGGCACTGTACGCGGTTGACTATTTGCAGCTGGAAATCCCGGCACTGTACCAGATGGTAATCAACGGCCTGAACGATGGTCAGGTCTTCTACCAGGGAAGCGTACATGTGTTTGATATGGATTTCCTGCTGGATACCATCTGCATGCCCATGGTAAAGGTCATCCTGGCCATTGTATTCGGGCGTTTTCTGTGGCGGGTCACCATTTTCGGTGCCGCAACCAAAGTGGAGCGGGATCTGCGGGACCGCATGTTCCGCCACTGCGAAACACTCAGCCGGGAATACTACCAGGTGAACAAGGTCGGCAACCTGATGAGCCTGTTTACCAACGATCTGGACACCGTCCAGGAGTGCTATGGCTGGGGCTTTATGCAGTTTTTCGATGCAGCCATCCTGCTGACCCTTTCCGTGGAAAAAATGTGGCGGATGGATCATCTGCTCACGGTTCTGTCCCTGATTCCTATGGTGCTGCTGTTTGCGGTATCCGCAATTGTGGGAAAGAACATGACAAAAAAATGGGACTATCGCCAGGAATGCTTTTCTGACATGTCCGACTTCGCCCAGGAGAGTTTTTCCGGCATTGCTGTAATCAAGGCTTTCGTAAAAGAAACCAAGGAACTGATGGCTTTTGAAAAACTGAACCGCAAAAGCGAAGACTCCAATGTGGATTACACGAAGATTTCCGTCCTGCTGCGCATTCTGGTTACAAGCTTCGTGGAAAGCGTGATCTGCATCATCCTTGGATACGGCGGATACCTGGTATACAAGGGGCAATTCAACGCCGGTCAGCTGATGGAATTTATCGGCTACTTCAATGCGGTAATTTGGCCCATCATGGCTGTATCTGAACTGATTGATATGACTTCCAGAGGCAATGCCTCCCTGAAGCGCATCAGTGAACTGCTGGACGCAAAACCCACCCTGGTGGATAAGCCCGGCGCAAAAGTGCTGGAAAATTGTCAGGGCAATATTGAATTCCGGAATTTGAGCTTCCGTTACCCCGATGGGGAGCTGGATGAACTGAAGGACATCTCCTTTACCATCCACGCCGGAGAGCGTATCGGTCTGGTTGGCCGTACCGGCTCCGGAAAGAGCACTCTGGTGGATTTGATCCTGCGTACCTACAACGTCCCCCAGGGAAGCATCCTCATCGATGGGCAGGATGTAAACGATCTGACCATTCAATCCGTGCGGGATGCCTGTGCCTATGTCCCCCAGGACAATTTTCTGTTCTCGGATACCATTGAAAATAACATTTCCTTTGGCACCCGCATTGGTGACAAGCGTGCCATCGTCCAGGCCGCCACACTTGCAGACATTCACGACAACATCTCTGAATTCCCCCTGGCCTATGATACCGTGCTTGGCGAACGGGGCGTTACCGTATCCGGCGGACAGAAGCAGCGTATCTCCATCGCCCGGGCACTGATGAAAAACGCCCCCATCCTGATTCTGGATGACTCCGTTTCCGCTGTAGATACCAAAACGGAGAAAACCATCCTGGAAAACCTGCATAACACCCGCCAGGGTAAGACCACCTTGCTGATCGCCCACCGGATCTCCACAATTGAACAAATGGACAAGGTTCTGTTCCTGGAGGAAGGCCGCCTCTCCGGATTTGGCACCCATAAAGAATTGTACGAAACCAACCGAGCCTACCGAAAAATGGTAGACCTGCAAAAACTGGAAGAGGAAGGAGGCCGGGAAAATGCGTGAATATTTGCCCCTTATGATCGTCTGCGCAGTTATCGGCGTGTTTACGCTACTGTTTCTGGCAGCCTATGCCCTTCTGAAAAAGAAAGCGGACGCAGATAAGCATGAGCGGAACATAGCTGATGGAGAAATTGTCAAACGCCTGCTGCGCTATGCTCTTCCTTATAAAAAAGACTTTCTGCTGGTGTTCCTCATTATGCTGTTCTCCATCGCGTTCGATGTGGTATCTCCCCTGCTGATTGCTGAAATCCAGGGAACCATCAAGCGCAGCTTCTCTCTGGACAGCCTGTTCACCCTGGTGGGGATCTATGCGGGACTTCTGGTAGTCTCCATGGTCTGTACCTATTTTCAGGCTATGCTTCTGCAAAAAATCGGCCAGAAGATTCTGAGTCAGATTCGGATGGATACCTTTACCCACATTGAGCAGCTCTCCCATAACCAACTCAATCAAATCCCTGTGGGCAAACTGGTGACCAGAGTAACCAACGACCCCAACTCCATCAGTTATCTTTTCACCAATATTTTGGTGACCCTGGCAAAAAACAGCCTGGTGATTTTGGGTGTTCTGTGTGGCATGCTGCTGCTCAATTATGCCCTGACATTGATGGTGCTGTGCTTCGTCCCCTTCCTGGTGATCTTCACCCTGATCTTCCGGAAATTCTCCCGCTATGTCCACCGAAAGGTCAACAACGCCCGGACAGATGTAAATACCTATCTGTCCGAAAACCTTTCCGGCATGAAGGTGATCCAGCTGTTTAATCAGGAAGACCGGAAAATGGAGGAATTCCTGGGAAAGAGCCGGAAACTGGAAAAAGCCAAGCTTGGCAGAATGTACGTCTTCGGCATTTTCCGTCCCATGGTATACATGCTGTTTGTAAGCAGCAATCTGTTCCTGTTTTACATCAGCTGCAAAGGATATATCCAGGACACTGCATTCCTTGGTCAGGTAATCACCAGCGAAACCGTTGTTGCGTTTTATATGTATATCTCCCGGTTCTTTAACCCCATTCAGACCCTGGCTGAACAATTTGATATGCTGCAACAGTCTTTGGCTGCGGCAGAAAAGATATTTACCATCCTGGATATGGAACCGGAGGTTGTGGATGCGCCGGACGCTGTCGAGCTGGATGAACTGAAAGGAGAAATTGAATTCAAGGATGTTTGGTTTGCCTACGAACCGGACAACTGGGTACTCAAGGGTGTCTCCTTCCACATTGACCCCAAGCAGACTGTCGCTTTTGTCGGTTCCACCGGCTCCGGAAAGAGCACCATTCTGTCTCTGATTTGCCGGAACTACGACATTCAAAAGGGACAGATTCTGATTGACGGAAGAGACATCCGCACCATTCAGATTTCCTCCCTGCGGCGGCACTTCGGCCAAATGCTTCAGGATGTATTCCTCTTCTCCGGCGACATCCGAAGCAACATCGTCCTGCGCAGCGACAATATCAGCGATGATCAGGTATGGGATGCCTGCCGGTATGTAAACGCAGACAGCTTTATCAACCGTCTGGAGGGTGGTCTGAATGAAGTCGTCCGGGAACGAGGCAACAATTTCTCCGCCGGTCAGCGGCAGCTGCTCAGCTTTGCCAGAACGATTCTGCATAAGCCCAGCGTTATGATCCTGGACGAGGCCACCGCTAACATTGATACCGAGACAGAAGTACTGATTCAGGACTCTCTGGAAAAAATGAAAAACATTGGCACAATGCTCATTGTGGCACACCGATTGAGCACCATTCAGCATGCGGACAACATCATCCTGCTTTCTCATGGTCAAATCAAGGAGCAGGGCACCCATCAGGAGCTTCTCAAGGCAAAGGGGCGCTACTATCAGCTCTATACCCTGCAATATGAAAAGCAGCAGCTGGAAGGCAAATAAAGGATTTCAAATTTTACGTATCTTTTACGCTTTCTTTCCGGCAGACTTTACAGCATGGTAGTATGGTATTCACAGAGAATTGGATTGAAAGAAAGGAATAACATATGGATAGAGTTAACAATATCAATTTTAACGAAAAGAAGGGCTTCCTGTGTGATATGGATGGTGTCATCTATCACGGGAACCAGATTCTGCCCGGTGTTGCGGAATTTATTCAATGGCTCCAGGACGAAAAGAAAGAATATCTCTTTTTAACCAATAACAGCGGCTATACCCCCAGAGAACTGAACCAGAAGCTGGCTCGCATGGGTCTGGATGTTCCGGAAGAGCATTTCTACACCAGCGCCCTTGCCACAGCCGCCTTCCTGAAAGAGCAGGCTCCCGGATGCTCGGTATTTGCCATCGGCGAAGCCGGTCTTCTCAACGCTCTCTACGATGCCGGCATTACCATGAACGATGTCAACCCGGACTACGTGGTTGTAGGTGAAGGAAAAGCCTATTCCCTGGACACCCTGACCAAAGCCACAAACCTTGTACTGCAGGGTGCAAAACTGATTGGTGCCAATTCCGATGTTTCCGGCCCCATTGAAAACGGCATCGCCCCCGCCTGCCGGGCTCTGGTAGCACCCATTGAGATGGCCACCGGTACCCAGGCCTACTTCTGCGGAAAACCCAATCCCCTGATGATGCGTACCGGCTTGAAGCTGCTGGATTGCCACTCCGCCGAGGCTGTAATGGTCGGTGACCGCATGGATACCGATGTCGTATCCGGCATGGAAAGTGGTATGTCCACCGTGCTGGTACTCTCCGGTGTTTCCTCTCGTGAAACCCTGAAAACCTATGCTTACCGCCCCAGCATTGTGCTAAACGGCGTAGGTGACATCCCCGCCCTGGCAAAAGCAAGCAAGTAAACAGCGTTCGTTTTGCAACCGTACAGAATGCTTCTTTGGTTGTAACTCCAAAGTTCCCAAATCGCAGATAAATAACGGCAGAGTCCATAATTTCAGGACTCTGCCGTTGTTCTTGGGATGGATAAAATAGTGTTAAGAGTTTTGCGTCAAGCTTCTCACTGCCTGAACACATTTTGCGACTTCTTCGGGATCGGTCTGCATCTTTGTGTACTCTGAAAATCCAGGCAGTCCCATGTTCACCTTTTCGTTGCGGTATACCATCGCACTTTCCAGGTTTCCTTTTCTGCATGAACCGTGGTATGCGGTGATTCCCGTAGCGCAGAAAAGCTCCTGGATATTATCCGCATGCACCCCCGCACCGGCCATCAGGCGGACTCTTCCCGCCGCCTGATGCTGCAAGCGCTTCAGGATTTCCTTACCCGCTACCGCGCTTTCACAGCCTCCGGAGGTGAGGATTGTGGTAATGCCCAAGTCTATAGCCTGCTCCATGGCAGCAGGGAGATCTCTGGCCATATCAAAGGCTCGGTGCAGTGTTATCTCTTTTCCCTCCGCTGCCCGGCACAAACGGCGCAGATGGGCCATATCCAATTCCCCGGAGGGAAGCAGCGCACCAATAACCACGCCGTTGGCCCCCAATTGGCAAACACGCCGGATTTCCTGCTCCATTTGGGCGAACTCCTCCTCTGTATAGAGGAAATCTCCAAAGCGTGGACGGATCAATACATTCACTGGAACTGAAAAAGCTTGTAAAATCTGCGTCAGCAACACATCAGAAGGCGTTGTACCTCCAATAACCAGGTTTGCACACAGCTCCAACCGGTCAGTACCGGCATTGCAGGCAGCTCTTGCAGATGCAAAGGAATCTACACATACTTCCAGCAACTTTTTTTCCATCACACTCGTGCCTCCTCAAACCAATTTCCTTTTCGGTAGTATACAAGAGAAATAACTGTGGCTACCACCCAGCCCAGAGGCCAGCTGAGCCAAATGCCTGTACTTTCCAATGCGGTAGACGACAAGATCAGCGCCAAAATGACTCGCAGCAAAAGATCCACAAACGTCGCCACCATAAAGCGTTTCATCTGGCCAGCTCCACGGAGGATACCGTCTGCAATCAGCTTGCAGGAGATCACACAATAAAACGGAGCCACAATCCGCAGGAAGAGCACACCGGTATGAATGGCCTGCGCCGAAGTTGCATCCAGGAACAATGCCAGCATTTGCTTCCCACAAAAGAAGTACAACGCAGCCAACGGTACAGCCACCACCATAATCATACGAATACCGGCCTGAAAGCCTTCCCGAATGCGGTGCAGCTTCCCGGCTCCCAGGTTCTGCGCCGTATAGTTGGATACGCCATTTCCCACCGTTGTGAAGCAATTGATTACCAGGCTGTTTAGCTTGATTGCTGCGGAATAACCTGCCATAACTCCGGGGCCAAAACCATTGATCACTCCCTGGATCACAATATTGCCCACAGAGATGAAACTTTGCTGCAAAATGCTGGGAACCGCAATGATCACAATGCGCTTCAGCAAATCTACACTGAATACATCTGCCTTCTGTCCCGCACAGGTTTTCTGCAAGCGGCGCAGCACCACCAGTACCGCCAAAAGTGCGCTGACGCCCTGGCACAAAAAGGTCGCCCAAGCCACACCGGCCACGCCCATATGAAAGCTCCGAACAAAGAGAATATCCATACCAATGTTGCTTACAGAGGAAATTGCAAGAAAATAAAAAGGTGTTTTGGAATCACCCAAAGCGGAAAAAATTCCTGTGGACAGGTTATAGAAGAAAACGAAGGGCAATCCATAAACATAAATATCCAAATACAGCTTGGAATCCGCCATAACTTCCGCAGGCGTGCGAATCAATTGAAGCATACCGTCCGCACCGATAATCCCCACCAGCATCAGCATTGCACACAGCATGGCCGTAAAAATTCCTGCTGTGAAGACCGCTGTCTTCACACCTCTATAGTCTTTTGCGCCATACAGCTGGGAGACTACCACTGAACAGCCCATATTGCATCCAAAAGCAAACGCCAGGAAAATCAGCGTGATTTCATAGCTGTTTCCCACCGCTGCCAAGGCATTTTCTCCAATAAATTTTCCCGCAACCAGGCTATCCGCAATATTATACAGCTGCTGGAACAGAATACTGCCAATCAGTGGCACACAAAACTGGCGCAGTACCTTTCCAGAGCTGCCAACCGTCAAATCACGATTCATCTTTATCCTCCAAATTATTCCTGCAAATCCAACTCTGCTTTCTGCACTCCCGGCAATGCTCTCCCGGATGCATAGTAAGCAGAAAACAGCACAAACAACAATAAATTATGACCTATCATACACCCCCAGGCAGCAACAAGTCCCAGTCCTAGAAACCGGGTACATATTGCCGTTCCCAGAATGCGCACACACCACATGCCAAGCACATTAAACGCAAACGGTGCAACCGTACGGCCCGTTCCCAGCATCAGACCCTCCAACACAATGGGAACACCGTAGAAAGGCTCTGAAATGGCTACCATGCGCAGTATCGTCGTCCCCAAAGCCAGCACCCGATCATCCTTGGAAAACAGCGCCATAAGTTGGGGCGCAAAAAGGAACAACAGTCCTCCTGAGCAAACCATCAAAGCAATTTCCAGCGGCAAAAATGTCCCGGCAAAAGATTTCAACTTTTTCTCGTCCCGAGCTCCCAGAGCATTGCCTGCCAGCGTAGCTGCTGCCGTCTGCATCCCCCATCCGGGAATGTAAAACAACGATTCCACTGTATTGGCAATGGTGTGGGTTGCGGCAGGAATTTCTCCCAATGCATTAATCATAGAGGCAAATGCCACATACCCCAAACTGGTGGCAAATCTCTGGAGCATATTTGGAAATGCTACACGGAAGCACGCACGTAATACAGGCAAATCCCAATGAAAGCCCTGCCCAGCTGGGGAAATATCTCGATGCTTCCACAGCTTACCCAGCATGGTAATGCCACCATAAGTGTAAGCAACCGCACTCGCTGCCGCTGCACCGTTGATCCCCCAACCGGCTCCCCACACTGTAATTTCTACGGAGAAAAGGGTAAGACTTCTTGTGGGATAGATCAGAAGGAAGTTTAAAACGATATTAATCAGGTTCACTTTCAGTCCTACCAGCATAGGACTTCTGGTGTCTCCCACAGCCCGCAAAACCGTACCAAAGAGAATGCTGAAGGTTCGAAACAGCATCGGTAAGTACAGAATCCGGAAATACATCGCCGCTGCAGACCGGATGGATGCCTCCACCTGCATCCATTGTACAATTTTATCCGCAAGTCCCACTGTAAGGAAAGTCAATACAAGCCCCAGGACAACCGCAGTAGAAACAGCCTGAGCGGATGCTTTTCTTGCCCGATCCTGCTCCTGCGCACCAAATGCCTGGGAGATATAGGCCAAAAAGCCTACACCAAATGCGGAAGCAACACTGCTAACCAACCAGCTGACCGTTCCCGTAGCGCCTACAGCTGCCGTTGCCTGGGTGCCCAGCGTGCCTACCATAGCCGTGTCGATATACTGCACAGCAGTCTGCATCAGTTCTTCCAGCATCGTCGGCCAGGCCAGCGTGAATATCGTTGCCAGCATGTTCTTATCTAATCTCGTTTGTCTCATTATTTTCTCCAAAATTTACCTCCCGCTTTTCAGCGGGAGGTAAGAAAAATTATCTTGCCCGGGTCTCAATCTCCTGACGAACCTTGGCGATAAAGTCTTCCAGCTTCATCACTGTAGTCTCATCGGTATCCCGGTTACGGACGCTGACAGTTCCCTCTTCTGCTTCCTTCGCACCCAGGATCAACATGTAGGGAGCACGATCGATCTGACGGGCTTCACGAATCTTATAGCCAATCTTCTCGTTCCGCTCATCCAGCTGTGTACGAACATTGGCATCTTCCAGCGCATCGTTCACCTTGCGGGCATAGTCCATCGTCTTTTCGCTGACAGGCAGAACCTTGACCTGCAGGGGAGCCAGCCATACAGGGAACTTACCCTTGGTCTCTTCAATCATATATGCCATAAAGCGATCCAGAGAGCCCAGAATAGCACGGTGAAGAACCACGGGAGTCTGATCGGCATTGTTGGAATCCACATACTTCAGATCAAACTTGGCAGGCAGGCAGAAGTCCAGCTGGCAGGTAGACAGGGTGTATTCCGCACCAACCGCAGGCTTTACGTTCACATCCAGCTTGGGGCCGTAGAAAGCAGCTTCGCCGATTTCTTCCGTATACTCAACGCCCAGCTCATTCAGAGTCTGGCGCAGAGCCTCCTCTGCATGATCCCACATAGCGTCGTCGGGATGGTACTTGACTTTATCCTCCGGATCCCGCAGAGACAGAACACAGCGGTAGTCCGTAATACCAAAGTCCTTGTAGACATCAAAAATCAACTCAACAACTTTGCCTACTTCATCCTTGATCTGATCCGGAGTAACGAACAGGTGTGCATCATTCTGGCAGAAATGACGACCACGCTCGATGCCCTTCAGCGTACCACTGGATTCATAACGGAAGTCATGAGCAATCTCACCAATCCGGATGGGCAGCTCCCGGTAGCTGTGGGGACGGTTGGCGTAAATCATCATATGGTGGGGGCAGTTCATAGGACGCAGAACATACCGCTCACCGTCCACCTCCATGGCGGGGAACATATTATCCTTGTAATGTGCCCAGTGGCCGCTGGTCTCGTACAGGCCGACAGTACCAACGCAGGGAGTCATAACATGCTGGTAGCCCAGCTTCCGTTCCTTCGCCTTGATATAGTCTTCCAGCTCCTGCCATACCGTGTAGCCTCTGGGCAGGAACATGGGCAATCCACGGCCAACCAGGTCATCAGTCATAAACAGACCCATTTCCTTACCGATTTTCCGATGGTCTCTGGCCTTGGCCTCCTCCTGCTGCTTTACATATTCTTCCAGCTCGTCCTGGGTGGCAAAAGCGACACCATTGATACGGGTAAGCATCTTATTGTTGGCATCGTTTTTCCAGTAAGCGCCGCTCTGCTGGGTAATCTTAAATGCCTTTAAGCCCTTTGTATAAGTCATGTGGGGGCCAACACACATGTCGATATAGTCACCCTGCTGATAGAAGCTGATAACTGCATCCTCGGGAAGATCACCAATATGCTCTTCCTTATACTTGGCATTCCGCTCTTGCATCAAACGAATAGCCTCATCTCTGGGCAGGATGAACGGTTTAATCGGCAAATTGGCTTTGACGATCTTCTTCATCTCTTTTTCGATTGCTTCCAGGTCTTCGTCTGTCAGCTTCTTATCGCCGAAATCCACATCGTAGTAAAAACCCTTTTCCGTAGCAGGGCCATAGGCAAAATCTGCCTCAGGGTACAGATGCTGAATTGCCTGTGCCATAATATGGGCAGCAGTATGGCGCAGAACATGCTGGGCTTCCTCAGCAGGGCACTCTGCTACAGTGCCGTCTTTGTAGATAATTTTCATATATATTCTCCTTTTCTGAGCGTGGGGTACACAAAAAGCACCCCTGGATTTCCAAGGGTGCTTAAAATCAGCACGGTTCCACCTTGACTTTTCACTCATAGCCCGCTATCGTGGGGCGGATACGGCGTACTTACGCATAAAGCTTTCTCGCACGCAGCTCCGGAGTGGTCTCCCCTGCATCCGTACAGCAAACTTCCAGCACATGTCTGCCTCTCTGGGTAACGGAACAACGCAGCATCGTTCTCCTTCATAGCAGTGCTAGTATACCACGCTTTTATTGGAATTGCAACTACTTTTTAGAACTTTCATCTGGATTCTGGCTGTTTGCGTATAGTATCTACTATTGGTTCCAACTGGTAATCTTATATATAAAAAGCTCCGGACATAGCTCGGTGCTCGTAAGACAGTAAAACTGAATTTTGTGGAACAGGCATGATTT
>CAZCRO010000064.1:0-12535 GCA_964501115.1 uncultured Oscillospiraceae bacterium | reverse complement strand
ATCTCCCCCTACATGGTCACCGATACCGACAAGATGGAAGCCGTCCTGGACGACGCTTACCTGCTGATTACCGATAAGAAGATCTCCTCCATCCAGGAGATCCTGCCCATCCTGGAGCCCATTGTCAAGTCCGGCCGGAAGCTGATCATCATCGCTGAGGATGTGGAAGGCGACGCTCTGGCCACTCTGCTGCTGAACCGTCTGCAGGGTCGCTTCAATGTGGTGTGCGTAAAGGCTCCCGGCTTTGGCGACCGCCGCAAGGAAATGCTGCAGGATATTGCCGTGCTGACCAACGCCACCGTGATTTCCAGCCAGCTGAACATGGAACTGGCCGACGCTCAGATGACCGACCTGGGTCACTGCCGTCAGGTTGTTGTCACCAAGGACACCACCACCATCGTAGACGGTGACGGTTCCGAAGACGCTATCCGTGAGCGTGCCCACATGATCCGCTCCGCCATCGCCACC
The DNA here is from genome assembly GCA_964501115.1 of uncultured Oscillospiraceae bacterium. Taxonomy (GTDB): domain Bacteria; phylum Bacillota; class Clostridia; order Oscillospirales; family Oscillospiraceae; genus Faecousia. The sequence goes on along the minus strand of CAZCRO010000064.1, from coordinate 12,067 downwards.
ACCACCTCCGACTACGATCGGGAGAAGCTCCAGGAGCGTCTGGCAAAACTCTCCGGCGGTGTTGCCGTTATCAAGGTTGGCGCCCAGACCGAGGTTGCCATGAAGGAGCAGAAGCTTCGTGTGGAAGATGCTCTGAACGCTACCCGCGCCGCTGTGGAGGAAGGCATCGTTGCCGGCGGCGGTACCGCCCAGGTCAACGCCATTGCCGCTGTGGAAGCTCTGGTTGAGACTCTGCACGGCGACGAGAAGACCGGTGCACGGATCATCGCCACCGCTCTGCAGGCTCCTATCCGCCAGATCGCTGAAAACGCCGGTGTGGATGGCAGCGTTGTATACGAGAAGATCCGCAACTCCGGCAAGGTTGGCTATGGCTACAATGCCTACACCGAGGAATATGTGGACATGATCCCCGCCGGTATCGTGGATCCCACCAAGGTGACCCGTTCCAGCCTGGAAAATGCCGCTTCCATTGCTTCCTGCGTGCTGACCACCGAGAGCCTGGTTGTGGATAAGCCCGATCCCGCAGCAGATGCCGCAGCCGCCGCTGCCGCTGCCCAGGGTGGCGGAATGTACTAAGCATTTCAGATCAAAATAAAAGCCCGTCCGGTTCCAGATTGGAGCCGGACGGGTTTTATTTTCGTTTTTTATGGGCTTTTTTGTATTCCACCGGAGTCATGCCGGTACGCTGTTTGAAGGCGCTGATAAAACTGGAGCTGCTCTTGAATCCGGCGGAGGCGGAGGCAAAGGAAACGCTGTTTCCCTGCTCCAGAAGGTGCTTGGCGTAGTCGATTTTCTGATTTTGCAGGTGCTCGGAGATATTCAGGTTGAAATACTGTTTGAAGATCCGGGAAACGTACTCCCGGCTGTAAAAGAAGTGCCCGGCTACCTCTTCGATGCTGCCAATGGTTTGGAAATTATGGTCTATATAGTGCTTTACATCCAGCACCTTCTGGGGAATGTCCATAATCCGGTTCCGGTTCACCTTTGTATGGTTGGCGATCAGATGGAACAGCTGCAGGACATAGGCGAAGGCTTCAATGGCCGCGTCGTTCTCCCGGCTGTGGACGGTATCGTTCAGCCGCTCCCGGAGATAGTAAAATTCCGCCCGCTTTTGGTGTTCGATAGAAAGGGAGCAGGCATTGGGGCTGCGAAACAGGGCAGGCAGACAATCCTTCCCCAGAAAATCCACCAGATGGCTGTTGAAATAGAACACCAGCCGCTCATAGGTGCCGTTTTCCATCAGGCGGGCCGTATGATGGCAGCCGGGAGGAAAAATCAGAATATCATCCCGTGCCGGAATGAACTCGCAATTATCCGCTATATAGCGGATGTTTCCATTGAGATAGATGTCCATCTCAAAAAAATCATGGGTATGCAGCTTCTCCGGAAAGGCCTGGGAATCGTAGATGGTTTCCCGGTGGGAGAAGATGAGCTTATCTCCAATATAGTAGTCATGCCAGCCGTTGCGGTTGGCAAACCGTTTTACCCCCGGGGCATGCTCGGTTTCCGGCAAATATGCCGAAAGCAAGTGCCGTTGCAAATAGTTTTTCATGCATTCTCTCCAATATATCACAAATCCGAATAAAACATATCACATTCAAATAAAAAATTCGTTTTCTTGCTGCTATAATAAGAGTATAAAACAACAAAAATTGAATGTCAAGAAAGGATTATCGAATATGAACAAAGCACTGAGGTCGCTTCACCATGAAGTGGATGTGTGTGTTGTCGGTGGCGGCATCGGCGGCATGTTTGCGGCTGTCTCTGCGGCACGCACCGGTGCCAAGGTTGCCCTGATGCATGACCGGCCGGTGCTCGGAGGCAACGCCAGCTCCGAAATCCGGATGTGGATCAGCGGTGCCGGAACCCGTGTCCGGGATTTGCAGGAGACCGGCCTGCTGGAAGAGCTGCTGCTGGAGAACATGTACCGTAATCCCAAGCGGAATTTCTCCATCTGGGACTCCATCCTGTATGAAATGGTTCGCTTTGAACAGAACATCGATCTGATGCTGAATACCACCTGCTGCGATGCCCATATGGAGGGCAGCAGGATCGACTCTGTTGACGGATTCCAGCTTACAACCTATACTTGGCATACTGTCCATGCAAAAATTTTCATCGACTGCTCCGGCGACAGCATACTCGCCGGTCTGACCGGTGCCGAATACCGGGTAGGCCGGGAAAGCAAGGCGGAATTCGGAGAGGAATTTGGTCTGGAAGAGGCAGACAAGCACACCATGGGTATGAGCGTCATGCTCCAGGCAAGAGAGACAGATCACCCTGTCTCCTTCACCCCTCCTTCCTGGGCCTATACCTTTAAGACGGACGAAGAAATGCACGACAAGCCCCATGACCTGTATGCCATCAACACCAATTTCTATTGGGTTGAACTGGGCGGTATGGACGACAGCATCCACGACACGGAAAAAGTTCGGGATGAGCTGCTGAAAATCGCCTTCGGTGCCTGGGATCATATCAAAAACTGGGGTGATCACGGGGCAGAGAACTGGGAACTGGAATGGGTCAGCTTCCTGCCCGGCAAACGGGAAAGCCGCCGCTATGTAGGTGACTACACCCTGACCCAGCAGGATGTGGAAACGCATCCCGTATTTCCGGACACGGTTGCCTACGGCGGCTGGCAGATTGACAACCATCTGCCCGGCGGCTTCGCCATGGCCGGCAAAGGCATGCACCTGCAAAAGCGCCGCCTGACAGAGCCTTATGGCATCCCCTACCGGTGCCTGTACTCCAAAAACATCGAAAACCTGATGTTTGCCGGGCGGAATATCAGCGCCAGCCACATTGGCTTCAGCACCACCCGGGTCATGGGCACGGTGGGTGTGCTGGGTCAGGCCGCCGGTACCGCTGCAGCCATTGCCGTGCGGCACGGCCTGAATCCCCGCCAGGCAGGGCAGCAGGTCATCGGCGAAATTCAGGCGCAGCTGATGGAGGACGACTGCTTCCTGCCCGGCCTGCGCAGACAAATATCCCCTCTGTCCCGGCAGGCAGAGCTGAGCTGCGACTACGGTGACTGCTCCAACCTGCATTGCGGCATCGACCGGCGGATCTGGGGTATGGACTACGGCTATTACGGAAAGACGAACTCCGCCATCACCTACACCTTCTCCCAACCCACTCATGTCAGCGGATTCCGCCTGGTGGTGGACAGCGACCTGAACCGGGAATATGTAGCAGGCAACCCCGATGGCCTGCACACCTCCTCGGTGCTGTTCTTCCCCGCCAGCCATAACAACACCACCTTCGGCTTCCCGGAATGCATGCTCAAGTCCTTCCGGGTGGAAATAAAAGACGAGTCGGGCAACTGGATCACCGCCTATGAAACCTGCGAAAACCACCAGCGGCTGATCCGGCAAAAGCTGGATGTAACCACCACCGCCGTCCGGCTCATTCCCCTTACGACCTATAAGAGCGAAAAAATGTGTGAAGACTACGGCAGCTCTACCGCCCATATTTTCGCTTTCGAGGTAAACTAAACCCACACAATACCATACTTTAGGAGGAAACCAAATGAAAAAGTTCCTGGCTCTTGCCCTGGCTGTTCTGATGACCCTGTCTGTACTCACGGCCTGCGGCGCAAGCAATGTCCCCGCTGAAACGACCCCCGCCGCCCCTGCCGCCGCAACCGAAGCCCCTGCCGAGCCTGCCGGTGATCCCGTATACATTGCGGAAAACGCCTCCGAACTCTCCGGTGAGATCACCTTCTATACCGCCTTTGCCGGTGAAAACGGCACCCAGGCTCTGATCGATGAATTCAACACCTACTATCCCAACATAAAAGTCAACTTTGAAGTTTACAAGAACAGCGCCGATGGCAACATCGGTCTGGATACCGCCATCATGGCCGGTGACCAGGTGGACGTGCTGCTGTCCTTCGGCGTAGCCAACACCTCCGAGCGCTGGAAGAACGGCCTGCTGATGGATCTGACCGACAGAATGGCTGCGGACAACCTGAACCTGGTTGCCGAATGGGGTACGGATGTTTATACCCAGGACGGCAGAAGCTATGTATTCCCCTCCGGCGGTCTGTCTGTCTACGTTGCCATCAACATGGACAAGTGGGAAGCAGCCGGTCTGGGTGAACTGCCCACCGAATGGACCTGGGACGAATACCTGGCCGCCTGCGAAAAGCTGACCGAGAAGGATGCCAGCGGCAATGTGACCGTCCATGGCGGTTCCGACTTCAACCAGAAGGACTACTGGACCTATGCCGTCCGCCAGAGCAAGGGACACGACGTATTCTACAACGCCGAGGGTCTGTGCGACTTTGACAATCCCCTCTTCACCGCCGCGCTGCAGCGGGAAGTAGATGCCGCCGCCTCCGGCATCTGGTACTCCAAGGCTACCTACCAGTCCGACAGCACCCGCAGCCGCAACTGTTTCCTGGAGGGCACCAACGCCACCACCGTGGAATCCATCCTCACCCGCTACATCACCGGCGTAGAGCACGATTTCAAGATCGGCTATGCTCCCTATCCCACCAACGCAAAGGGTGAAACCAACTACATGGCCGGTTCCAACCCCAACTCCTTCATCGCCGTTGCCGGCAACACCAAGAACCCCGATGCCGCTTACGCCTTCGCCAAGTTCGCCGCTACCTATGGCAACAAGTACATGTTCGCCGCCGGACACGCCACCACCTGGACCGGCGTTGACACCAGCAGCATCCTGGACGTCGTATTCGGCAGCCAGGCCGAAGCCGAAAAGTGGATCGATACCGAATCCTTCATCCGTTGCGTTGTCGCTGCCGGTGAACCCGCTTACGCCGAAAGCAACATCGTTGCCTACGCAGAGCTGCAGAGCCTGGTGGATGAGTACACCATGTATGTGCTCAACGGGGAAATGACCGCTGAGGAAGCCACTGCCGAAATGAAGATGCTGGGCGACGAAGCCATCGAAGACGCCAGATAATCCCCATTTCCCGGAATCCTAACAAGGGGCACATTGCTTCCCAGGCAATGTGCCCCACATGTCAAAAAGGTATGATGCAATGAAAAAAACGTTAAGAAATCAGGAAGCCATTGCCGGATGGGTTTTTATGGCTCCCGCTTTGATTATTTTCGCCGTGCTGGTGGTATTCCCCATCATCGCCTCCCTGTTTCTGTCCTTCACCGAGTGGAACTTTCTGTCCGGCCTGGAGGGCATTGAGTGGGTGGGCACCAAAAACTTTGTAAAGCTCTTTACCCGGGACCGGAAGTTCTCAATGGCCCTGAAAAACACCCTGCTCTATGCTGTATCCACAGCGCCTGTATCCATTGTGATTTCCCTGCTGCTGGCATATATGCTCAACAACAAGGTATATCTGAAGAAACTGAACCGCACCTTTATTTTCATCCCTTACATTTGCAGCATGGTTGCCCTTGCGGCGGTATTCCGCTTCCTCTTCCGGGAGGACGGCCCCATCAACGCTCTGCTGCTGGGCTTGCACATCATTGACCAGCCTCTGAAATGGCTGAACACGACCTCCCTTTTGAAAATACCGGTGATCTGCGTTATGATCTACGCCAGTATCGGCTATAACCTGATCGTCTACATGGCGGCACTGCAAAACGTGCCCAACGAGCTGTACGAAGCCGCCACCGTGGACGGCGCAAGAGAATTCACCCGTTTTATCAAGATCACCGTTCCTATGATCTCCCCAACCACGTTTTATCTGCTGATCGTCCGGCTGATTGCCGCGTTCAAAGCTTTCTCTGCCCTGAACATCATGGGCGTAAGCAAATCCGCCCCCAGCCTGGTGACAGAAATCTATTCCAATGCCTTCTCCTCCTACAAATTCGGCTACGCCAGTGCGGAAAGCTGGGTTCTGGTAGCGATCATCCTGGTGGTGACCCTCTTCCAGATGTGGGGACAAAAGAAGTGGGTTCACTACTAAGGAGGCTGCTTACCGTGAAGAAAAACAAAAAAATCATCCGTCTTCTCAATACCCTCTGGGTCACCGCAGTGGGCGTTTTGTTTCTGGTGCCTCTGCTTTGGATGCTTTCCTCCTCCCTGAAGACCGGCTCTCAGGTCTTTGCCACAGAGTTCCGGTGGATTCCGGATAAGATCCAGTGGAGCAACTATCTGAAGGTATGGCTGGATGAAACCGTCCCCTTCTGGAAGCTGTACATCAACTCTCTGACCATTGCGGTGGTGGGCACCGCCGGAGAGCTGCTGGTTGCCTCCATGGCCGCCTACTCCCTGGCAAAAATCAACTACAAAGGGCGGGATCTGGTATTCGTGCTGATGCTCATTACCATGATGATCCCCTCCCAGGCGACCATCATTCCCAAGTTCATGCTTTTCAAGACCATCAACCTGTACAACACCATCTGGGCGCTGATTCTGCCCTCCTGGTTCAACGTGACCTCCATCTTCCTGCTGAAGCAGTTCTATGCGGGGCTTCCCAATGAGCTGATGGAGGCGGCCAAAATCGACGGTGCCAACCACTACCAGATTTGGTGGCGGATCATGCTGCCGCTGACCAAGCCCGCCATGGTCACCGCCGCGGTTCTGGCCTTCATCAGCTCCTGGAACGAATATCTCAGCGCACTGGTCTTTTTGCCCGGTTCCGAGAACTGGACTGTATCCCAGGGTATTCAGTACTGGATGACCATGTCCGACGAATTCAACCTGATGATGACCGCAGCCGCCAGCGCCATCGTACCGGTGGTTGTCCTGTATGTATTCTGCCAGAAGTACTTTGTAGAGAGCATCGCCACCACCGGCGTGAAAGGATAAGCCTATGCACAACCCCCTGTTCTCCGGCGAAAGCGCCGCGAGCAGACTCATCGCCCACCGGGGCTATGCCCTGCAGGCACCCCAAAACTCCCTGCCCGCCTTCCGCCGGGCCGGACAGCTTGGCTTCTGGGCCATTGAAACAGATGTACACCGGACAGAGGACGGCTTGCTGGTATGCTGCCACGATGCCAGGGTTGACACCATGTTTTCAGGCACCGGTGCCATCCGGGAGCAGAGCTGGCAGACGCTTCAACGCCTGACCATCCGCCCGGAGAAAGCCAATGGCTACCCGGAACCCTGCCGGATGCCCCTTTTTCGGGAATATCTGCAAATATGCCGGGAATACGGTGCTTTTCCGTTCATAGAAACGAAAACCGCCGACATTGCCCAGGTGGTGGAAACCGCAGCCGAATACTTCCGGGAGGATGAGATCATTCTCTCCAGCAGCAATCTTGCCCATCTGGAAGCCCTGCGAAAAATCACGGACAAGGTGTTTATCCACCATATTTTTTCCGATGAGACATCTGCCCACCGTCTGGCAGAGCTGGAAAACGCAGGTCTTTCCTACAACTACCCGGACTGGACTACCTTCCCGCCGGAGCTGGCAGACAAGACCCACAGCCTGGGGCTGAAGCTCTGCCTGCGGGCAGGAGACACCCCCCAGGCCATAGCCGGGATGACCGCCCTGGGGCTGGACTACATCCCCACCAACCGCTCCGTTCCGGAGAAAAAGAGGAACTCTGGCCTATGAAATTCCAAACCGTTTTTTTCGACATAGACTACTGCCTGCTGGATACCCCCACATCCGAGCGGAGAATCATCCAGGAACTGTACGCACTGGATGGACAGTGTGTAGGCGACGATGTGGGAGATGTGTACCGGGAGATCAACCGGAAGCTGTGGGTTTACCTGGACCGGGGAGAAATCACCCGGCAGGAGCTGTATGTCCGCCGGTTCCGGCAGCTCTTTGCCCGGTATCCCCACGCCATGGCGCCAGAGGAAGCGGCTCCCTGGTTTCTGGATCGGCTTGCCCTCGCCGCGGATGCCCAGCCCGGTGCCGCGCATCTTCTCTCCCGGCTTCAGGACGCGGGAGTAAAGATTTTCACCGCCTCCAACGGCGTTGGCAGCGTAATGAACGGCCGGGTGGCCTTAGCCGGTCTGTCCGGATACCTGACCGGGCGGTATGCCGCAGATGATGTAGGTGCAATGAAACCGGACAGGGTCTATTTTGAAACCATCCTCCGGCGCAGCGGCGTGGAAGACCCGGAAACCGCCCTGATGGTCGGGGACAATCCGGTAACGGATGTAAATGGTGCCGTTGCCTGCGGCATGACCGGCGCGCTGTTCGGCCACCGGTGGAACGAACCATCGGAAGCCACCTATGTGGCGCAAAGCATGCAGGAGCTGGAGCAGCTGCTGTTTGAAGACCCGAAAAACGAGTAAAAAAAGAGGCGGCCCTTATGTGGAAAACCATAAGAGCCGCCCCGTTATTTCTTATCAGCTATTGTACTCCGAGAAGGGAATGTAGGCGATGGGCACTACGTTTTCTTCCAGCTGAGCGGTGATGGCCAGAGCGCTGGCCTCGTCCAGTGCTTCCCGGGTGCCAGCATTTTCATAGTACCAGCTCCCCTCTTCGCAAACCAGGCCGTCCTGTGCCAGGAGCTGGCCGCCCTGGAAGATATACAGGGTGTAGCTCACGGAGGAGGCACTGCTGCTGCCCCGGTTCATAAACACGCCATCGGAACTGATCTGGTAAGTATTGCGGGCAGTGGCATCGATGAGCATAACCTCCTGCTCATTCTGAAGGGTATACATGGCGTACACGTAGGTGGAGCCAACCGGCCCGATGAGCAGCTCGGTGTTACCGTCGCCGTCCAGATCGTCCATGCTGTAGCCGATCTTGCTTACATCCGCCTCTTCCCCCACAAGGGCATTCAGCCCCGCCTGGGAAAACTGCTCCGGAGTAAAGCCCTGGAGCAGACCATCAAAATAGCCATCGAGAATCTCCCCGAACAGGGGCTTTGCCATCACGGTGGGCACCTCTTCCGGTACCTGGGTGGTTTCTTCTACGGAAGTTTCCTGAGTGGGAGCCTGGGTAGTTTCCACAGGGGCTGTGGAAGCGGGGGTTTCTTTCTCCTTGCCGCAGCCGGCAAAGGCAAATACCATGGCAAAAATCAGCAGCCATGCGAAAAATTTCTTCATATTTTTGTTCCTTTCCTCTTCATTTTCTTCAAAATATCACCTTTGAGCCGGAAAGTCAATAATCTGAAGAAAGAATTAACGAAACCTTATTATTTGGGGCAGGTAATCTCCATCACCCGCTCTATGGTTTCGTGGAGCGTCCGGCTCTGGGGGGTGTCCGCTGCTTTATAATATACTTCCTTTCCCTCCCGGCGGCTGACGATCAGGCCGGAAGCCCGGAGCTTTGTCAAATGGTGAGACACTGCCGGGCTGGACATATCCATCAGGCTGGAGAGATTGATGACACACTCTTCACAGTGGCACAAAAGCCAGAAAATCTTCAGCCGGCTGGGATCGTCCAGTTTCTTAAACAGATCCGCAACCAGGGAAAAATCCTCCATAGGGGGCATCTGGGCATGGCCGTTATCAAACAGCCCTCCATGGTGATGCGGTAGACAATGTTCCGGCATAATATATGCCACCTTTCCACAAGAATTTAACAAAAAACCCCTGGATAACATCCAGGGGTTCATTATGGGGTGGATAATGGGACTCGAACCCACGATCTTCAGAGCCACAATCTGACGCCTTAGCCAACTAGGCCATATCCACCATATAAGTACTGAATGGTACGCCAGGAGGGACTCGAACCCCCGACCTACTGCTTAGAAGGCAGTTGCTCTATCCAGCTGAGCTACTGGCGCATACATCATGGAGCGGGTGACGGGAATCGGACCCGCGTATCCAGCTTGGAAGGCTGGTGTTCTACCATTGAACTACACCCGCGAAGCCCTTACCTGACTGATTCAGCTTGGGTATTCTATCACACTTTTACAAGTTTGTCAATAGCAAAAAAAGAAAAAGATAATTTTTTCTGCTAAAAACCTCTGCGCTTTTTTCAACGGGAAATGATTGAAAATACGGAATTTATATGGTAGGATATTTTCAAAGCAACAATTGGAGGGAACTGCCATGCAGCAAAGACGGCAAAAAATCGCAGAGCTGGTAAACCGGGAAGGACAGATCACCTTTGCCCGGCTGAAGGAAGCCTTCCCCGGTACCTCGGAGATGACCCTGCGCACCGACCTGAAATTTCTGGATGAATCCGGTGCCATCATCCGCATCCATGGCGGTGCCAAATCCATAGAAACCGTAGCCGGGACGGACGGCTTTCTCTCCCTGCGCACCGTGCGCAACCAGGAGATGAAGCAGCAGATCGCCCGGAAAGCGGTGGAGCTGCTGCGGACACGTTCCTGCGTCTTTTTGGACTCCGGCTCTACCACCACCCTGCTTTCACGCTACATGCCCGATGAACCCCGGCAGATTTGCACCTCCGGCCTGTCCTGTGCCACAGAAATGGCCTCCCTGAAGCAGCCCACCATCCATATGATCGGCGGGCGGCTGAACCGCTACAGTCTGAGCGTATCCGGAAGCCGCAGTGTTATGGAGCTGCAGGCATTCAACTTCGACATCTGTTTCCTGGGCATTACCAGCTTCCACCCATCCCTGGGCTTCTGCTGCGAAGCCCAGGAGGATTGCGTGCTCAAGCAAACCGCCATGGCACGCTCGGCCTATACCGTCGCCCTGGTGGACTCCACCAAGTTTGGCCTGCGCAATGCCTACTGCATCTGCCCACCGGATGGCGTGGATGCCATCGTCACGGACGACGGCATCCGCCCGGAAGACAGAGCCTTCTTTGAAAAGCTGGGGGTCACCGTCATCTGAACCGGCTGCCCCTTTTTCGCCCCCTTACAGGACAACCGCTTTTGAAATTCCCCGTAAAAGCCGCTGATGTTTGTAAAAACGTCGGCGGCTTTTTGTTGATACAACAGCTCTTTCATTTTCACCGAAGGATGCCGTCCATGTTCCCTTCTTGTCATTTTCTACAATTATTGGTTATTCTATTTGTTAAAACCATAGAACACGCTCCTTTAATTGTGCAAAACAGAAAAATACAGTTGACAAAGCATATTTGTTGTTTTAAAATCATAAGTGTTAAAACAACAATTCAGAAAGGGGCTACACAGTGATTTACACGGTAACGCTGAATCCGGCCATTGACAAAACAGTGGAAATCCCGGATTTTACCGCCGGTAAAGTAAACCGGGTTTGCAGCCTGCGGCTTGACGCAGGAGGAAAAGGCATCAATGTGACAAAATGCCTCAAGAATCTGGGCACACAAAGCATCGCCGCCATGCTTTGCGGCGGTAGCAGCGGAGAAAAGCTGCTGGCCATGCTGGCCCGGCAGCAGGTGCAGACATTGGCACTTTCCGTTCCCGGCGAAACCAGAACCAATCTCAAAATCATCGATCCCGCCGGAAAAACCAACACCGACATAAATGAGCCGGGTCCGGAGGTCACCTCCGACATTCTGGACACCCTCAAGCATACCATAGGAGAAAGAATCCAGCCGGGAGACGGTGTGATTCTCTCCGGCAGCCTGCCAAAGGGCGCAGGCGTGGATACCTACCGGGACTGGTGCAGCTACTTCCGCTCCCTGGGTGTCCGGGTCTATCTGGATGCGGACGGAGAGGCCATGAAGCAGGGCATCACCGCCATTCCCTACATGATCAAACCCAATGACGAAGAGTTGTCCCGGCTGATGGGACGGCCTGTGGATACCCTGGAGGAACTGGTGCAGGCCGGTAAGGAACTGCTGGCCACAGGCATCCAGGAAGTGGTCATCTCTCTGGGCGGCAAAGGTGCCCTGTTTGTCAGCCGGGAGGGCATTTACCTGGCGCAGGCGCTTCAGGTACCCGTCCGCAGCACCGTAGGTGCCGGAGACTCCATGGTAGCTGCCATGGCCTACGGCGGGGAAAAGCAATTGCCCCGGCAGCAGCTTCTCCGGCTGGCAGTGGCCATGGGTGCAGCCAGCGTCATGTGCGATGGCACTCAGGCACCAGATGCCGAAACCGTACACACCCTTGCCAAAGAAGTCATCATTCAGGAGGTAAATCTATGAAAGCAAAAGCCGTCCGGCTGCATGGTGCCGGCGATTTAAGACTGGACGAATTTGAGCTGCCCGAGATCACGGATGACGAAATTCTGGTCAAGGTCATCTCCGACTCCGTGTGTATGTCCACTTACAAGTGCGCCATTCTGGGCACCGGCCACAAGCGGGTTCACCCCGATGTTGCCGAGCACCCCG
>CAZCRO010000063.1:0-13012 GCA_964501115.1 uncultured Oscillospiraceae bacterium | reverse complement strand
TTTGTCTCTATGCTCAACCACTATTTATGACAATGGGGCCAGGCTCATCGCCTGAACGCTGTGCGCAATTACGACCGGAGAAGATGTCTATATTACGGCTGCTACCTACAAGCCCGCAATCAATGCATACTTTATTAAGGTCGGCGGAAAGAAGATTCAGTTTACATCCCCTGCGATGCTCTCTATTATTTCCAGAATTGCATCAAACATGGATGTTTACCCTATGGAAAACGGATGTGTCACGATTGGGTTCTCATTCTATAATATCCATAAAAGAAGAGAAGAATATTTGATATATGATACCCGGCTCTTACGTAGAGTCGGGTGTTATTTTTGAGAACAACTTCATTCTACCAGAGACCGGCAAGCCGGGGCTATTTTTTGCCATTTTTAATTTGCGCAATTTATTGTACCTTATCTGGGCGGGATAGCGGGCTCCTTATGTGCGGCAATACTTCCCCCGTTACTCTTTGCACAAAAAATATATACCGATTCAGCGGAAAAAAGAAAAAAGAAGATTAAGTTTGATGAATGGTGTATTTCCAAAATTGTAGTATAATATAATCACACGCGTAAAAATACATATTCTTTTGTGCAATATGGAGGTACGTCATGTTAAACTATCATGTCAAAATTGGTCTGGTTCCCATCCGTCGGGATGTTACCCCTCGCCCCGGTATTTTTAACTGGGAAAAGGCAGAAGAGCGTTGCGCTGCTGCTGTGAAATACATTGAAGAGCATTACACTTCCGAAAATATTTCCTTCGTGGATCTGGACGGAATCAACGAGGTAAATGTGCTTTACAGCGACCGGGATGTGGATGCCGTTGTAGAACGCTTCCGCAAGGAAAAGGTGGATGCCGTTTTCCTGATCAACGGTAACTTCGGCAACGAAGAGGTTGCCGGTGCTGTGGCCAAGGCCATTGGCAAGCCTGTTCTGCTGTGGGGCCCCCAGGATACCGTGTTTGAGCCGGATGGCACCCGGTATACTGATTCCCAGTGCGGCCTGTTTGGCATGAGCCGCCAGCTGCAGAGAATGAATATTCCCTTTACCTATATCGAGAACTGCCGCATTGAGGATCCCGTATTCGAAGAGGGCTTCCTGAAGTTTGCCGGTGTGGCCTGCGCCGTGAAGAATTTCACCGGTATGCGTGTTGCCCAGGTGGGCATGCGTCCCAAGCCCTTCTGCTCCGTTATCTTCAATGAGAGCGACCTGATGGACAAGTTCGATATTCACGTGATCCCTGTCAACCTGGCAGTGGTTCAGGATAAGTACAACCGCATTCTGGAAACCCGGAAGGAAGAGCTGGCTGCCGGTGTGGCCAAGCTGCGGGAGATGTACGAAATCGATAATCTCTCCGAGCCTGTGCTGGACAAGGTGTACGCCTTCGTGCTGCTGTATCAGGAGATTTTCGAAGAGTACAATGTTGCAGCTGTCTCCGCAGAATGCTGGACGGCTATGCAGCTGATGGTGGGCGCTATGCCCTGTGCGGCTTACCCCATCCTGGCAGACATGGGCTATATCATCGGCTGTGAGAGCGATATGCACGCAACCCTCAGCCAGGTGGTTCTCAGCTGTCTGACCTTCGGCAAGAAGAAGCCCTTCCTGGGTGAGTTCACCACCCGCCATCCCACCGACAGAAACGTGGAGCTGCTGTGGCACTGCGGTCCCTTCGCTTACTCTCTGAAGAAGCAGGGCACAGAGGCCAAGATGGTGAATATGCGCCAGTGGCTCCAGGTGAAGGACGGCCACTATACCGTTGCCCGTATCGATCAGGATCATGGCAACTATTCCTTCGCTGTGTGCGAGTGCGACAGCGCAGAGGGCCCCTACACCTTCGGCTCTTACCTGTGGGGTAAGTTCAAGGATCTGCCCAGCATCGAGCGCAAGCTGATCGAAGGCCCCTACATCCACCATATGTCTGAAATTGAAGGCAGCCTGACCGATTCCATCCGGGAGTTCTGTAAGTATGTTCCCGCCCTGCGTTTCGATGGCCTGGACTAAAAACGAACACCGCTGCTGATGCCTGATCTTTATGAACGGAGAAAGCCGGCAGGACTGATTCCATAGTATAGAACCAGTCGGGGAGTTTCCTTGACTGGTTCTTTTTAACTGCGGGCATTTTGCCCAAAAACATATGTGTAATTTTGTTACAATTATTTTGGAAAAGGCTTGAAAATAAAATTACAGTGTGATATAGTTATGACAATGGTGTAATGCAAATTCAGTAAAAACAAAAATGTTGAGAAATAACTGAAACGCCATTACAAAAGAAAGTAAGGATCCACTGATTAGGAGGAAATTATCATGGTTTACGGTCTGAAGGAAATCCTGGACATTGGTGAGCAGAATGGTTTCGCCGTGCCCGCATTCAATGTGTACAATTTGGAAACAGTTCTGGGTGTTATGCAGGCAGCAGAGGAGACCGGCGCACCTGTAATCTTCCAGATGTACAGCCGTCTGTTTGATTCTGAAATTGCACAGTATGTCTCCCCCATCATCCGGGAGGCTATGCATAATATGAAGACCCCCGTGGCCTTCCATCTGGATCATGGCGCCGGTGTTCCCGAAGTGCTCCGGGCATTCCGCTATGGTGCTACCGGCGTGATGATCGACGCTTCCAAGCAGCCTCTGGAAGAGAACATCGCCATTACCAAGGGTGTTGTGGATATGGCTGCCGAGATGGGCATCACCGTGGAAGGTGAGCTGGGCGAAGTTGGCAAGGCTGCCGAGGGTGTATCTACGGATTACACCAAGGTGGAGGATGCTGCCAAGTTCGTAAACGAGACCGGCGTGTGCGCTCTGGCTGTTGCCGTCGGCACTGCCCATGGCCACTATAAGCAGGCTCCTGTCCTCGCAATCCAGCGCATTGCCGAGCTGCACGAGGGTCAGAAGGCACATCTGGTGCTCCATGGTGGTTCCGGTGTTCCCGATGATCAGATTCAGGCTGCTGTCAAGGCTGGTATCCGCAAGATCAACTTCGGTACCGATGTTTGCTGCTCCCTGCTGGACGGCATCCGTGCTGTGGATCCTTCCATCCTGGCTCTGGATCTGTTCATGAAGGAGCCCACTGCCCGGGTGAAGGAATTCGCCATCAGCAAGATCAAGCTTCTGGGAGCGGATAAGTAATGGCAAGTGTAATTGGAATTGGCGCTGCGCTTTATGATATTCTGATGACGGTAGGGGAGTACCCCACGGAGGATACCAAGCTCCGGGCGGAGGAAACCAAGTTCCAGTGCGGCGGCCCCTGCGCCACCGGTCTGGTTGCCATCAGCAAGCTGGGAGAGACTGCGGCATATCTGGGCACCGTGGGTGACGATATGTTCGGCTCTTCCGTGAAAAGTGAACTGGAAAAGTACCATGTGGATACGACCCGGGTTGCAGTGAAACCCGGCCTGAACGGCCATAGTGTGGTGCTGCTGAACGCGGCAACCACCAGCCGTACCTGTGTGTGGAACCGGGGCGATGCCGCGGAACCCACCGCTGCCGATGCTACCGAGGAAGCGCTGAAGGGCGCAAAGTATCTCCATGTGGATGGCAACCATCTGGAATGTGCCATTGCCGCGGCCAGAAAGGCCAAGAAAATGGGCATCACCGTCAGCATGGATGCCGGTGGAGCTTACCCCAATATTGAAGAGCTGCTGCCCTATGTGGATGTTCTGATTCCCAGTGAGGAATTCTCCAAGAAGGTGACCGGATGCGCCACCGCCCAGGAGGCGGCAAAGGTGCTGCAGGAGCGCTATAACCCCCAGATCCTGGTGATTACCCAGGGCAATAAGGGCGGATTTGTCTGGGAGAATGGGGAAGAGAAGCGCTACCCCGTGTTCCCCGTAAAGGCCATCGACTCCAATGGTGCCGGCGATACCTTCCATGGTGCGTTCCTGGCTGCCCAGCTCAAGGGTATGGGCGTGTACGAGTCCTGCGTCTTTGCCTCTGCCACATCTGCTTTGAAGTGTACCCGTTTTGGTGCCCAGCAGGGCATTCCCGGGTATGAAGAGGTTCTGGAATTCCAGAAGAATCACGAAGGAGTGATCGTCAGTGACTAATTTGGAGGCTCTGCGTCTGGCCAATCCCCAGATGCCCATCCATACCATTTACGAGGATGCTTTCCGCCGCTATGGCCGGGTCATCCGGGAGGATACCGCCGCCTTCTGTGCGATGGCAGAGAAAAGCGTACCCTTCCCCCAGGAAGGCAGCCGCTATCAGGCAGCAATCCCGGAATTGGATACCATGCCGGAGGCAGAGGCTTTCCGTCAGGTGCATTGCGGCGGTCTGGACGAGCAGATTGGCCTGTGCTGGGGGCATTCCAACCAGCTCAATGCGCTGGAATGGCATATCTGCAATGAATTCAATATTGCGGTTCGGGAGCTGGTGCTTCTGCTGGCCAAGCGGGAGGATTTGGATGCCGATGGCCGCCTGGATTCTGCCAAGGTGCAGGCATTCTATCTGGCACCGGGTGAATTCATCGAGGTGTATTCCGATACGTTGCATTTCTGCCCCTGTGAAGTGACAGATGCCGGATTCAGCTGCATTGTTGGTTTGCAGCGGGGAACCAATCTGCCTCTGGAGGAGAGCCAGAAGAAGGACAAGCTTTGGGCAGCAAACAAGTGGCTGCTGGGACACCAGGACAATACTTCCCTGATCGCCCGGGGCGCATTCCCCGGCATCTATGGCGAAAACTGGAAAATCCAGCCGGTGAAATAAGATATGCTTCTCATGGGGTGCCGCAAATTCTGCGGCACCCCTTCTCAGCGTGTCAAAAAAGCCTCGCAGAGTTTAGAGCCTTGGAAAGCCGCATGATACAATAAAAAGGCTAATTACGAATTGCTTAAATGGGTAATGGACGCGGTATGTCCCTTGCTTCTCCCTTTGGGAGAGGTGGCACGGCAAAGCCGTGACGCGAGCGCCCGCAGGTGCCATGCAAGCGAGCAACCGCCCAAAGGGCGGCTCCTAGCGAGTCGCAGAGGGGTTTTTGAACGAACCTAAAATGCGAAGAAAATACCCTCTCAGTCATGCTGTCGCATGCCAGCTCCCCCAGAGGGGGAGCCAGGAAGGGAGTTTCTTAAAATGCCTTGCAGCTGGATTTTTATAAAACTGGGGAAAAGAGTGAACTTTTCTTTGACAATACCTGTCTTTCTATGTATAATAAATTGTTAAAACATTGTAGATAACCCTTGGAGGTAACAATATGAGAATGCGTAGAATGAAAAATCTGGAGCCCCGTATGGAAAAGTGCGCGGCTCTGCGGATCCAGGAGCCCCAGGCGCACATTGGCCACTGGCGGGAGCTGATGCCCCAGGCGAAGGAGCTTTGGGTGGAAGTCGGCTGCGGCAAGGGTAAGTTCACCGCTGAGACGGCCCAGGCCAATCCACAGGTGCTGCTGATTGCAGTGGAGCGCTGCCGGGAAGCCATGGTGGTTGCCATGGAAAAGGCCAGAGAGATGGGGCTGACCAATGTATACTACATCGATATGGATGTGGAGCAGATCGAGTCGGTGTTTGCCGCCGGGGAGATTGACCGGCTGTTTATC
This sequence comes from uncultured Oscillospiraceae bacterium, assembly GCA_964501115.1. Classification (GTDB taxonomy): domain Bacteria; phylum Bacillota; class Clostridia; order Oscillospirales; family Oscillospiraceae; genus Faecousia. The sequence goes on along the minus strand of CAZCRO010000063.1, from coordinate 7,482 downwards.
AATTTCCCGGATCCCTGGCCCCGGAAGAAGAATGCCAAGCGCCGCCTGACCCACCGGGGCTTCCTGGACAAGTACTGCCGGGTGGTTCGCCAGGGGGGAGAGGTGCATTTTAAAACGGACAATGCCCCGCTGTTTGAGTTCTCTGTGGAAGAGTTTGCTGCCTGTGGCCTGGAAGTGAAGAACCTGACCCGGGATCTGCATAAGGATGGGATTGTGGGCATCATGACCGGATACGAAGAGAAGTTCCATGCTTTGGGTACACCGATCAACCGGTGCGAAGTGGTTTGCAAGCCCTTCCTGCTGCCGAAGGAAGAGAAGGCAACCACCGGGGAGGCGTAAGCATGGCATACTATGTGACGGGCTGCGAGGTAGCTGTCATTGGTGCGGGTCATGCGGGAATAGAGGCTGCGCTGGCCGCTGCCCGGATGGGGCTGCACACCATCCTGTTTACCATCAACCTGGATGCCGTTGGCAATATGCCCTGCAATCCGGCTATCGGCGGCACCGGAAAAGGCCACCTGGTTCGGGAGCTCGATGCGCTGGGGGGAGAGATGGGTGTGGCAGCAGACCACAGCTGTATCCAGTACCGGATGCTCAACCGGGGCAAAGGGCCTGCGGTTCACTCCCTGCGGGCACAGGCTGACCGGCGGCAATATCTGCAATACATGAAGCACACCCTGGAGAAGCAGGAAAATCTGGAGCTGAAACAGGCACAGATTGTGGATATTACTGTGGAAGCAGGCTGCGTTACCGGGGTTGTGACCAACCTGGGGGCGGTTTATGGAGCCAAGGCGGTGGTGATCGCCACCGGAACCTATCTGGACTCCACCATTATCATCGGAGAAAATGTCCTTTCCTCCGGTCCGGATGGCATGCATCCCAGCCTGGGGCTGGCGGAGCATTTGCGTGGGCTGGGGCTGAGCCTGCGCCGGTTCAAAACCGGCACGCCCCCCAGAGTCAACCGCCGCAGCATTGATTTTTCCTGTATGGAGCTGCAGCCCGGGGACGATACGGTGGAGCCGTTCTCCTTCCGTACCGGGCACAAGGTAAACAATTCCGCCGTATGCTATCTGACTTATACCAACGAGCAGACCCACCGGATCATCCGGGAAAACCTGCACAGAAGTCCCATTTACGATGGAACCATTTCCGGTGTAGGCCCCAGATACTGCCCGAGTATCGAGACGAAAATCGTCCGGTTCCCGGATAAGACCCGGCATCAGCTGTTTGTAGAGCCTTGCGGGCTGGATACAGAGGAAATGTACATCCAGGGATTTTCTTCCAGCCTGCCGGAGGATGTGCAGATTCAAATGCTGCGTACCGTTCCGGGTCTGGAAAAGGCGGAGATGATGCGCCCGGCCTACGCAATCGAATACGAGTGTGTAGATCCCACAGAGCTGTTGCCGACGCTGGAATGCAAAAAAGTGAAGGGGCTGTATGGAGCCGGGCAGTTCAACGGTACCTCCGGCTACGAGGAGGCTGCTGTACAGGGTCTGGTAGCAGGCATCAATGCCGCCCTGAAAATTCAGGGGAAGCCCCCCATGGTGCTGACCCGTGACACCAGCTATATCGGTACCCTGATCGATGATCTGGTTACAAAGGGAACCCAGGAGCCCTACCGGATCATGACCAGCCACAGTGAATACAGGCTGCTACACCGGCAGGACAACGCGGATCAGCGCCTGACGCATATCGGCGCTCAGGTGGGTCTGGTGCCCGCTCAGCGGCTGAAAGAGGTGGAGGAGAAGTACGAACTCGTCCGCCGGGAAATTGCTCGTATGGAAGGGTGTGGCGTTCCGGGAAGCGTGGAGCTGAACCGGATGCTTGCCTCCCGGGATACGGCACCGGTGGAGAATTCCGCCCGCCTGGCAGATCTGCTGCGCCGCCCGCAGGTGAGCTATCAGGATCTGGCCCCCTTCGATACCACCCGCCCGGAGCTGCCCCAGGCCGTGACGGAAGAGGTGGAGATTCAGGTGAAGTACGCCGGATACCTTGCCCGCCAGGAAAAGCAGGTGGCAGAGTTCAAAAAGGAGGAAGCACGGCTGCTTCCGGAGAACCTGGACTACAATGCGATCTCCGGCCTGCGGCTGGAAGCCCGGCAGAAGCTGGACGAGATTCGTCCGGTATCCCTGGGTCAGGCAGGAAGAATTTCCGGCGTCAGCCCGGCAGACATTGCTGTACTGATGATCTATCTGGAACAGAATCAGGGATAAGAAAAGTCCCGCATATCATAGCAGTATGCTGACAAGACAGTAATGTGAGAGAAATTACAAACCAGGCAACATTCAACGGCCGTTGGATGCTGCCTGGTTTGTACGTTTCAGGAATGACCTGTCCTTTTTTGAGGGCAGGTTTTTGGTGGGTTCCACAGAATTCAGTTTGTTGCCTTACGAGCGCTGTGCCATGCTGACCTGCGGGGCTTCCTCAGCGTGTCAAAAAAGCCTCGCAGAGTTTGCAGCCTTTGGCTGCAAATAAAATCAAAATCATTTTCTGTCGGAAAAGCCCGCAGGGTTTTTTCGACAGTATGGGAAAGCCCCGCCGAATGCTCGGCGGGGCTTCCTGCAAAAGGAATAGAAAGAAGAGAGGTAGAAAAGAGGATCTACGGAGAGGAAAGGTTTCGGCTCACGGCTTCCGGAACCTTTCTTGCTATTAAGATACCTGCTTAGTTTGAACAGCAAATAGCGGATTTGAAAACGAAATTCAACGAAAATGTGAACAATCCATCTTTTTGGTGCAGGACTCCGGGAGAAAGTTTTCAAAAATGGACAGCCAGCCCTGGGAAACGGCACAAGTGTGCTCCTCCGGGGTGCGAATGGTCCAGGCAACGCCCTGAATACCCCAGAGCTTTCGGCAGAGGGTGCAGCTCAGATTTTTCCGGTCTTCAAAGCGGTAGGCGATGAAGTCCGGGCAGGTCAGAACGTTGGTAAGAAGGAAGGTACACAGAAAACGGACGATCCAGGGATAGTTTTTGTCCCGTTTCAGGGAATTTTCAGCCAATTGCCCCCGAATGATGTGAGGTGCCTGCTTTTTCAGGGCATACACTACCCTGGGATCGAAGGACTCTATGCAGTAAGCGCCCCGGTAGTCGGCCAGTACCTGGCATACCTCCTTTGTAAGCGCTGCGGCATTGCCACCGTGGGTTTTCAGCTCGATAATGATGGGCGCTTTGCCGGCAAACATGGCAAGCACCTGCTGGAAGGTGGGTATGGTCTGATTTGTGCCGTTCAGGTAGTAGCCGGAAAGCTCTTCCCCGGTGAGGTCTTCTATAATCCCGTCCCGCCCCGTGGTGCGCTTTAGGCTGGAATCGTGCATGATGGCCAGAGTGCCGTCTTTCAGCAGATGCACATCCAGCTCAATGCCGTAGCCCTGCTCCAGGGCGGCCTGGAAGGCGGCCAGACTGTTTTCCGGCCGTTCCTCATCATGCAGCCCCCGGTGGGCATAGCTCCAGCCCTGCAGCTGCTCCATGCCCGGGGCAGCCTTGCGCCCCCGGAGCAGAAGCAGATAAATCAGCATACAGATAAGCAAAATGATAATCAGAGTAAGCATGGTATTTGCGTCCTTATAGAATATGTCTTGTTTTTTAGTCGTCTACGTCAAAAGCTTCCAGCCCCTGCTTGGCGGGAACCTTGTTGTCACCGTGGCGGACAAAGCCCATGGTCAGGAAAGAGGCGAATACAAAGCATGCAGCATAGGGGAACAGCGCCTTGTAGCTGATGTTTCGCAGCAGCCAACCGGCCACGATGGGAGTGATGATCTGGGCGGACATGGAGAAGGTATAGTACAGTCCGGTGAATTTACCAACTTCGCTGCCTTTGCACATTTCCACAACCATGGGAAGGCTGTTTACATTGATGGAAGCCCAGGCTACACCCACCAGAACAAACAGCACATACAGAACCGGGCTAAACCCCTCGATGATCAGGGTGAGCAGGAATGCACAGAAAAAGCTGGCAGAGAGAAGCAGTGTGCCGAAGCGGATGGTTTTCCGGCGGCCAATCCGGCTGGCGGCATTGCCTACGGGAATATAGCTTAAAATGGCACCCGCGGTGGCAATGGTCAGGCAGGTGTTGGCCTGCCCCAGGCTCATGCCCCATATGTTCTGGGCATACACGGAAAACCAGGTGGAAACGCCGTTGTAGCCTACAAACCACAGACTGATGGAAACCAGAAGGAAGCGGAGGCTGCGCTGTACATCTTTCCCAAGAGCATCGCCATGCTGTGTATGTACCACCTGGTTTTCTTCCGGATGAGCAAGCTCGTATTCCTGAGCCTTTTTTACAAGCTTCGGCTCATTGACAAACAGCAGAAGTACAGCCAGCGCAATGCCCATAATGCCTGCCACAATGGCGAACAGGGGGAAATAGCTCACATAGCTGTCGCTTTTTACCTTGTACAGGAAAGTGGTGATCAGCAGATACAAGATGCCGCCAATAGCACCCATCAGGTTGATGATGGCGTTGCCTTTGGAGCGCAGGGGCTTGGGGGTAATGTCCGGCATCAGTGCCACGGCGGGGCTGCGGTAAGTGCCCATGGCCACCAGCAGCAGTCCCAGCAAACCGACAAACAGCCCCAGCTTCCAGCCGGCGGGGGCTGCGTGGAAGCTGTCTGCCCACACGGGCAACTGCAGCATCAGGGCGATGGCAGCCAGGGTGCCAAAGAGAATAAAGGGTCTGCGCCGCCCCAGGCGGCTTTTGCACCGGTCTGACAGGCCGCCGAACAGGGGCAGCAGGAACAGAGCCAGTACGTTATCTGCAGCCATGATGGCACCGGACAGGGTTTCGTTCATATGGAAGGTGTTGGTAAGGATCAACGGTATCAGGTTGTCATACATCTGCCAGAAGGCAGAGATGGACAAAAAGGCAAAGCCAACCAGTATTGTACGTCGTGTATCCAGTTTCATAGGGGTTCCTCCTGTTTTTTTGTGGATATACAGATATTATAATTCTGTGTCAGCAGCTTGTCCAGTATCTTTCAGAAGAGAATTCAAGTAATTCAATACCCGTTTTTTGTCGAGAGACCACATGGGGGCAATCAAACTCCGTCGGGCACCATCGCCGGTAATGCGGTGGATTACGGTGGATTCCGGCAGCAGGGCAATGCACTTTTTCAAAATCCGGCCATATTCTTCCAGCTCCAGGCAACGCAGCTGCCCCCGGGCATACATTTCTTCCAGGGCGGTGCCCCGCAGTACGTGGAGCAGGTGGAATTTTACCCCGTCAGTCCCGGCAAGGGCTACAGCCCGGGTGGTGGCGAGCATATCCGCCTCCTGTTCGCCGGGAAGCCCCAGGATAATGTGGGTCACTACCTCCAGCCCACTTTGCTTCAGCCGCTTTACGGCATCGAAGTAGACGCTGGTGGGATAGCCACGATTCATAGCGCTGGCGGTGGCATCGTTGGAAGTTTGCAGCTCCAGTTCTATGCTGACAGGTTTTTGTGTATTCAGTTCAGCCAAAAGGGAAATCACCTCCGGCGGCAGGCAATCCGGCCTGGTGCCGATGGCCAGCCCTACGATCTCTTCCGGGGAGATGGCTGCGTAAAACAGTTCCCGCAGCCGTTCCACCGGGGCGTAGGTTCCCGTAAAGGACTGAAAATAGGCAATGTATTTCCCGGAGCGACATTTGGAACGAACCCGTTCCTTTGCCCGCTCCAGCTGGATGGATATATCCTCCCGGCAGGCTTCGGCAAATTCACCGCTGCCCTCTTCCGAGCAGAAGCGACAGCCGCCGGTTCCTACGGTTCCGTCCCGGTTCGGACAGGTGAAGCCTCCATCCAGGGAGAGCTTGTAAACTTTGCAGCCAAATTTCTCCTGATAATAGTCATTAGCGGTGCGCATAGCATCCCTCCCTTTCCTACAGCATACACGCTTTGGAAGAAAAAAGCAAGTCTCGGGAGGTTTGTAACATTTTTGGTAACATTGACTGTGCCGACTTGCAAGAAGGGTAAAATGTGCTATAATACTAAATACGAAATCATAACGGAGCAGTTTTCTGCAGTTGGAGGAAAAGTGTATGAAAAGCATGCTTTTGGTAGTAAATCCCTATTCCGGGCAGAAAAAAGCGGCAAAGCTTTTGCCGGAAATTATTTCTCTGTTTAACCGGGCTGGCTATGCCGTCCAGGTATATATCACCGCTGGGCCCGGGGACGCTACCGGGGAGGTGGCACGGCTGTGCAACCAGGTGGATCTGGTAGTTTGCTGTGGCGGCGACGGTACATTTAATGAGACTCTGGCGGGGCTGATGCAGGAGCAGTCCCAGACCCCCATTGGCTATATTCCCGCAGGCTCAACGAATGACTTTGCTTCCAGTCTGCGTCTTCCGGGGGATTTGTTGGAAGCTGCCCGCAATATCATTGAAGGACAACCGGTGGCATACGATGCCGGGCGCTTTGGCGGACGGGTATTTTCTTATGTGGCCTCTTTTGGCGCGTTTACCCGCACCAGCTATACAACGCCCCAGAGCATAAAAAACGCACTGGGACACACGGCGTATGTCCTGGAGGGCATCCAGGAACTGAGCCAGATCCGCAAGGAGCATATCCGGATGGAGCTGGATGGGGAAGTGATTGAAGATGATTTCCTGTTCGGTGCCATTTGCAATTCTACCTCTGTAGGCGGTGTGTTGACGCTGGACCCCCAGGTGGTGGATTTGCAGGACAATAAGCTGGAAATTTTGTTGGTGCGGGCACCCCGCAGTTTGCTGGAGCTCCATGAGTGTATCCAGGCAGTTCAGAGCCAGAAATATAACTGCGCAATGATTACCTTCCGCTCGGCTACACACATCCGGATTTTTGCGGATCCTGGTATGCCCTGGACGTTGGATGGTGAGCGGGAAGAAGGGCATGAAGAAGTTGAAGTCTGTCCGGAGCATCTGGCGTACAAGTTGGTAAAGAGGATATAAGATGCACAATTCCACACTTTGCTATGTGATTCAGGGAGAGCGTGTGCTGATGCTCCACCGGGTCAAAAAGAAAAACGACATCAATAAGGACAAGTGGATCGGCATCGGCGGCAAGTTTGAGCCGGAAGAGAGTCCGGACGATTGCCTTCTCCGGGAGGCCAAAGAGGAAACCGGCCTGACCCTTACCTCCTGGCGCTGCCGGGGTGTGGTTACCTTCCTGCAGGAGGGCGGAGAAGGGGAATATATGTATCTCTTTACCGCCGACGCGTTTGAAGGGGATTTGCAGGAGTGCCCGGAGGGAGATTTGCAGTGGGTCAGCAAGGATTTTCTGTACAGCCTTCCCATGTGGCAGGGGGATAAGATTTTTTTGGATCTTCTTTGGCAGGATGCACCCTTTTTCCTGCTCACCCTCAAATACCGGGGGGAAGAGCTGGCAGAGGCTGTCCTGGATGGAAAGCGTTTGACGCTGTAAGAAAAATTCTTCAATTACATACAGAAAAAGTCATTGCAAACGAGGCTGCAATGACTTTTTTCGGTTCTCTGTCAATAGTTGGGGTAGAGCCAAAATGAAATATCTGAAGATCGT
>CAZCRO010000062.1:0-13067 GCA_964501115.1 uncultured Oscillospiraceae bacterium | reverse complement strand
GTCGTACACGCCGCGGAACTCCTTGCCCGAGCCGATCGGCCAGTTGCACGCGTAGGTGTCGATGCCCAGCTCATGCTCGACCTCCTCGCACAGCTCAAACGGATCGCGCGCCTCGCGGTCCATCTTGTTGATGAAGGTGAAGATGGGGATGTGGCGCATGGCGCAGACCTTGAAGAGCTTCCGGGTCTGGGGCTCCACGCCCTTGGCACCGTCGATGACCATCACGGCGGAGTCCGCAGCCATCAATGTGCGGTAGGTATCCTCGGAGAAGTCCTGGTGGCCGGGGGTATCCAGGATGTTGATGCAGAATCCGTCGTACTGGAACTGCATGACAGAGGAGGTGACGGAAATACCACGCTGCTTTTCAATTTCCATCCAGTCGGAGGTGGCGGCGCGGGAATTTTTTTTGCCCTTGACCACACCGGCCTGGGCGATGGCACCGCCGTAGAGCAGGAATTTTTCGGTCAGGGTGGTTTTACCGGCGTCCGGGTGAGAGATGATGGCAAACGTCCGGCGGCGGCTGATTTCTTCTTGTAAAGTAGACATAATAGAAAGTCCTCCAGCAAAGTTTCTAATCTCTTGTATATCGTTTCCTTCGCAGAGGCCTAATGCGGAAACAAGGGCAGCATAGAATCCTCCAAAATTTTAAATATATCAATTTATTTTAGCACATCTTTTTCGTGGATACAAGCATTTTTTACGGCTGTTCAAAAAGTTTCCGGGGGTTGTTCCGGGAGTCTCCCATACACGGAAGAAAGTGGCAAAGGGGCGTACACCCTCCGGCAAACCTATATAATTCTTACGATTGTAAATTGGATTTTTTCGCTGTATTGATTCCGGTGGCGTTTGGAGGTATACTGGTTACAGTTCTACCCAGCGGTTTTCTCCGGCGGAGGTCAGGCAGGCATCCACGAAGCGGTTGCCCATTACCCCGTCGGCAAAGGTTGCGTAGGGGACGGAGCCATGCTGCCATGCGTTGCCCTCCAGGGAGGTATAGAATGCCTGCATGGCGTTCCTCTGGGCATCCATCCAGCCCGGGGCGTGTCCGGCGGGCATGGGCAGGAAGGGGGCGATTTCCGGCAGGATAACGGCCTTGTCCATATAGATGGTTTCGTTGCCAAGCTCCCGGTTTCCGGTTTGCAGCAGGTCGCAGCGCTCCTGATTCCAGCTTATGGATTGGCGGTCGCCGTTCACCTGAACGGACAGGTCGTTTTTGTGCCCCAGCATGCATTTGGAGAACAGGGCGCTGCCCGGTGTGCCATCGGCAAATTCCACCATTACGGCGGTGGTGTCGTCAGAGTGTACGTGGATTTCCCGGCCGGTTTCCGGATCTGTGCGCACGGGATGGTGGATGTACATTTTGGCATACACTTTGGCGATGGGCACGCCCAGGACGAAGCTGGCGGTATCCGCCCAGTGTACGCCAATATCCAGCACAGCCCGGGCAGGGGAGGTCTCCGGAATGCGCCGTTTGGTATAATCGGTGCTTCTGGCAACGGATTCCTGGAGATACCCGCCGGATACATACAGCGGCCGCCCGGCGTCCCCCCGGCGGAGTCTGCCCCGCATTTCCAGCACAGCGGCATTCATGCGGTACTGGTAGTTGATCCCGTGGGCGATTCCGGCACGCTGTGCCAGCTCCAGAACCTGCTGCGCCCCCTGGGTGGTCAGGCTCATAGGCTTCTCGGCATAGATGTGCTTCCCGGCGGCAATGGCGGTCAGGTTGATCTCATCGTGGAGGGCATTGGGCGTGCAGTTGTGGATTACATCCACCCCCGGATCGGCCACCGCGTCCTGCCAGCAGTCCGTTACAATGTCCGCATCGTAGCGCTGCCTGACGGCGGCAATGTCCTCCCGCCTGTGTACCACAATGGTGCGGATATGTACCCCGGGGGTTCTGCGCAGTGCATCGTAGTGCTGTCTGCCGATAAAGCCCATGCCGATGATGGCGGCGTTCCATTTTGCCATAAACAAATCCTCCTTTGGTTTTTCTTTATCTTACCCTATTTTTTTCCAAAAGGGAAGAAGAAAACCAAAGAAGATATATAGCGTTTCCACACATAAAACATAAAATTTTTTTAGGAGGTTATCCCCATGAGCCTGATTACCATATCCAATTCCACCCTTACCGTCACCCTGGACAGCTGCGGCGCGGTGCTCCACAGCCTGGTGCGTGACGGCAACGAATACCTGTGGCAGGGCAACCCCACCTACTGGAAGCGGCGGGATGCCCAGCTGTTTCCCTATGTAGGGCGGCTGACGGAGGGCAAGTACTTGCTCCATGGCAAGGCATATGAGCTGCCCACCCATGGCTTCTGCATTGGCCGGGAGTTCGCTGTGGAGAGCCAGAGCGAGGATGCCGTCACCTTCCGCCTGGATGACAACGAGGAAACCTATGCCATGTATCCCTTCCACTTTACCTTCCGGGTGGTGTATACCCTGGAAAATGACACGGTGGTAAAGACCTGCCGGGTGGAAAACCGGGATGAAAATGAGATGTATTTCGGCATTGGCGGCCACCCCGGCTTCCAGGTGCCCGTGGCGGGAGAGGGCAGCTTTACGGATTGGCAGCTGGTATTCTCCCGGGAGTGCCTGCCTACCCGGGTGGACTTTGACCCGGAGAACTACCGTCTGGCCGGTACAACCTCTGCTTTCCCTCTGGAAGACGGCAAAACCCTGCCCCTGACCCACGAACTGTTTGATCTGGATGCAGTGGTGCTCACAGACATTCCGGATACCATCACCATCCAGTCCCCCGTTTCCGGCCACAGCGTCCGGGTCAGCTATCCCGGGGTTGGCTTTGTCGGCCTGTGGCATGCCCCCAAGACCGACGCCCCCTATGTGTGCATTGAGCCTTGGCTCAGCCTGCCCTCCCACAGTGCCTATGTAGAGGATCTGCAGACCCAGGCACACCTTGCCCACCTGCCCGGCGGCGAAAGCTTTGAGCGGGTAACCACCATCACCGTGAAATAAGATACCGGGAGCCGCCTCTTGTGGGAAAACCATCAGAGGGGCGGCTCCTTTTCCAAAATCGGCACAAGCGGCATATTGGAAAACGGATGTATCCTTTCCGCCAGGGCATACCTCTTTGCGCATTTTTCTATCCCCGTGTACAAGAAAAATGCAAAGGGGTATTTCTTTTTTTCTGGAAATCATGTATAATCCAGAGTATAAGGAAAAGATTGCCCTGGGCAATTGACTATATGGGAGGTTTTATGATGTCTGCACCTGATCTGCTCCTGTCCAGGGAGCAAAAAGCAATTCTTGATTCCGGCTTCCTGGCGGCCTTTGGCGGCCAGCCGGAGCGTTATTTCTCCGCACCCGGCCGCACGGAAATTGGCGGCAACCACACGGATCACCAGCGTGGCCGTGTCCTGGCCGCTGCCGTAAACCTGGATACCCAGGCAGCCGTAAAGGCAAACGGCACATCCACTGTACGGATCCTGTCCCAGGGATACCCCATGTGTACCGTCTCCCTGGAGGAGCTGACACCCCGGGAGGAAGAAATCAATACCACCCCTGCCCTGGTGCGGGGCGTGTGCGCCCGGTTTGCGGAATTGGGCTGCCAGGTAGGGGGCTTCGATGCTTACTGCCAGTCCACCGTGCTGCCCGGCTCCGGCCTGAGCTCCTCTGCCGCCTTTGAGGTGCTCATCGGTACCATCGTGAACGGCCTGTTCTTCGGGAACCGGGTCAGCCAGCCGGAGATTGCCCAGATCGGCCAGTATGCGGAGAATGTGTTCTTCGGCAAGCCCTGCGGCCTGATGGACCAGACCGCTTCTGCGGTAGGTAACCTGGTGACCATCGACTTCCGGGACAAGGAGCATCCTGTGATCGAGCCTGTGGACTTTGATTTCTCCACCTGCGGCCATGCCCTGTGCATCATTGACAGCCAGGCCAGCCATGCCGATTTGACGGATGAGTATGCGGCCATCCCCGGGGAGCTGAAGCAGCTGTGCGCCTGGTTTGGCAAGGAAGTGCTCAGCCAGATCCCGGAGGAGACCTTCTATGCCGCCATTCCCGCCCTGCGCCGGGAGGTATCCGACCGGGCGGTGCTGCGTGCGGTTCACTTCTATCAGGACAATGCCCGGGTACCCCTCCAGGTGGAAGCCCTGCGGCAGGGAGATTTTGCCACCTTCCTGAAGCTGGTGAAGCAGAGCGGCTACTCCTCTTACATGTATCTGCAAAATGTCATTCCCGCCGGCTATGTGCAGCACCAGGATATGGCGGTTGCGCTGGCGCTGTGCGAGCATTATCTGCAGGGGCAGGGCGCTTACCGTGTCCACGGCGGCGGCTTTGCCGGTACCGTCCAGGCATTTGTGCCCTTTGCTCTGCTGGATGATTTCCGTGCCGGCATAGATGCCGTGCTGGGTGAAGGCGCTTGCCATGTGCTCTCCATCCGTCCCCAGGGCGGCGTAGAGATGGTTGTGGAGGCGTAAAGAATGAAAATTGAAACCTGCATCGATTCTCTGGTTGCCTATGCCATGAACCACGGCCTGGCCGAGCCCTGCGACCATCAGGTGCTCACCAACCGGCTGCTGGATCTGCTGCATATGGAGGACTATACCCCCAGCGAGGAGCTGCTCAGCGAAGAGTTGGAGGAAATTCTGGGGGGCATTCTGGCCTATGCCGTGGAAAACGGCCTGTGCCAGGACAATATCACCGCAAAGGATATTTTTGATACCCGGGTTATGGGTGCCATCACCCCCATGCCCCGGGAGATCATCCGCACATTCCGGGAGAAGTATGCCCGGAACCCCCAGGAGGCAACGGACTGGTACTATACCCTTAGCTGCGATACGGACTATATCCGCCGCTACCGCATTGCCAGGGATATGCGCTGGAAGTACGACAGCGAGTACGGCCAGATGGATATTACCATCAACCTGAGTAAGCCCGAGAAGGACCCCAAGGCCATTGCGGCAGCCAAGAACGCCCCCCAGTCCGGCTATCCCAAGTGCCAGCTGTGCCGGGAGAACGAGGGCTATGCCGGACGGATGAACCATCCTGCCCGGGCAAACCACCGCATTATCCCCATCACCATCGCCGGGAGCGACTGGTACATGCAGTACTCTCCCTATGTATATTACAATGAGCACTGCATCGTCTTCAATGGCCGGCACGTGCCTATGAAGATCGACCGTTCCGCATTTGAAAAGCTGCTGGACTTTGTCACCCTCTTCCCCCACTATTTTGTAGGCTCCAATGCGGATCTTCCCATTGTAGGCGGCTCCATTTTGAGCCATGAGCATTTCCAGGGCGGCCACTATACCTTCGCCATGGAGACGGCGCCTGTGGAGACACCGGTGGCGTTCCGGGGTTACGAGGATGTGCGTGCCGGGCTGGTGAAGTGGCCCATGAGCGTCATCCGTCTGTCCGGCCGGGATCCCAGGCGCCTGGCGGATTTGGCGGAGAAGATTCTGGATGCCTGGCGGGGCTACTCGGATGATTCCTGCGGCATTGTGGCCTTCTCCGATGGAGAGATGCACAATACCATCACCCCCATTGCCCGGCGCAGGGGAGAGGACTACGAGCTGGATCTGGTGCTGCGCTGCAACATCACCACCCCGGAGCATCCTCTGGGTGTGTTCCATCCCCATGCGGACAAGCACCATATCAAGAAGGAGAACATCGGCCTGATCGAAGTAATGGGTCTGGCAGTGCTCCCCAGCCGCCTGAAGGGCGAGCTGGCCGACCTGGCGGAAAAAATCCTCTCCGGTGCCGATCTGGAGGCGGATGCCGTCCAGGCCAAGCATGCCCCCTGGGTGGCGGAGCTGAAAAAGCAGTATACCTTCACCCCGGACAATGCCATGCAGATTCTCATGCAGGAAACCGGCAAGGTTTTTGCAGGTGTCCTGGAAGATGCCGGTGTGTACAAGCACACCCCGGAGGGCAAGACAGCCTTCCTGCGGTTTGTTGACCGGGTAAACGAATAAAAAGAAGCCCAGCCACTGCCCGGAAGAACCCGGGCGGTGGCTGGGTTAAATTGTCGGAAAAACCTGCTGGCTTTTCCGACAATTTTTGCAGTCCGCAGCCAGGTTGTACCGACCTGACGGGCGCCTTCGATAATCAAAGGCTTACGGCGTTTGCTTTCTTTCCATTTTAGCAGCTTTTCAACAGCAATTCGGTACATACACATACCCACGTCATTGCAATACAATACATTTTTTGCGACGAATAAGTGCGGTACCTGCGCAAAAAAGCAGACCCGGATTACTGGGAATCCAAGTCTGCTTTCGCTTATCGGAATTGGAAATCAGTCCACCCAGAACTCCATGGTGTACTGCTGACGATCCTGGTATTTGCGCATCAGCGGGTGGAGGGTGTTCTGGTCGTATACATCCTTTACCGTCAGGTTCCAGCTGTAGGCACCGCTTTCCAGGGGGAGGGGATACCACTGGGAGAGGTCAATGGTGAAGCTGGTGGTGCTGTCCGGGGTGATCTCCCCGAGGAGGGTCTCCGGGAAGATGGAGTCATCCCTGGTGGATACGGCGGTGCCGTCCGGGGCACGCAGGCTGCCCAGGGTCAGCTCCAGGGTACCCGCCTGCATTCCGCCGGACTGGGTCACGTGGAAGGTAAGGTTCTGGCCGTCGAAGCTGTCCACCTGGAAGGTAACGCCCCAGTCCTCCAGCAGCACATTGGCGCCGGTTTCCGGATCCGGAAACCGGTGGCAAGGGGGGCTTTGTGGCCGCTGCCCAGATGGTTGCTTACCCCAACAAAGCAGATGGGATACTGCTTGCCGTCCGGGGCTTCCAGAACATCGTCCACCAGTGTGAGGTCAAAATCGGAATAGTAGTAGGTCACATTGTTGACCCCGTAGCGGGATTCCTGGGTCTTCTGGATGCAGATGCCGTCTTTCATGTCCTATTCGGCACGGCTGCGCAGGTCGGCAACGGTGACCTGGCCGCCGGAGAGCGCCTCTTCCAGAGAAAATTCCCGGTTGTCCAGCCAGACGCTGACCTGGGCGATATTATGATAGCACATTCCTCCGTTCAGGGCGTTGTCCAGCTCCTCCGGCAGGAAATCCCGGTGGGCATCCTCCTGGGTGACTGCCACCAGGCTGGCCTGGGCATGGGTGCCGGCCGGCGTGGCAACCGTTTCTCCGGAAGCAGTGCTGCAGGCACAGCAGAAGCAGAAAAGAGATTGGCTTTTTCATGTGGATTCATTCTTTTCTTGATATAAGAATCTGCCTGCATTATAACACAGAAATTCTTAAAATAACAGATGATTTTATCTTAAAGTTTTATAAACGTGATATACAAATCATAGAAAAAGAAAATAAATAGAAAATGCAAAGAAACTGTTGCAAAAATCACCACCATCCCCGCCGCAACGGGCAACTCCCCCGCCGGTGGCAAAAGCCGGTATGGACTTTTTGGAAAAAAGGAGTAAAATGAATCGCAAGGAGTTGATGGAGATGGAAACGGTATTTCTTGGTGAAGTAATCAAAAGCAGACGGAAAGAACTTGGATTGACCCAAGAGCAACTTTGTGAGGGAATTTGTGAACCAATCACACTTTCTCGGCTGGAAAACGGGAAGCAGGTTCCATCCTTCAACCGGATGAAAGCCATCATGGAAAGACTGGATCTTCCAACTAAGCGTGCATATGTGCTCCTTTCCCAGCAGGAGCAGGAAGTGAACAGGACAATTGATGATATTCTTGCGGAAATCGCACGTTTTCGCGCGGCTCCTCCTTCTGAACGGGGGATGCTACGGAAATCCATTTTGAAAATGCACCAGCATCTGGAGAAAATTGTAGACAGGGATGACTGCCTGAGCAGACAGTTCCTGATTTTCTCCGGAATTGTAATCGGAAAAGAGTCTGGTCCCTACACGCCGACAGAGCGGAAGTGTATGGCTATGGCCGGGGTGCATTTGACACATGCAAAATTTAATTTTGACAAATTCGAGGATTCTCTGGCAGCGGGCGTATATAATGAAAATGAATTACGGCTGATGAATACCTATTGTGTGGGGCTTGTGGGAGAAGGCAATCATGTTCGAGCAGTGGAAATATTGCGGGCTATGCTAAACTACTACAAAACACACATTCGTAAGAACTCCGATTCCATATGGCTGGTAACTTCTGCCTTGTTTAACTATGCAAATGAGCTTAACGGGTTGGGGCAGTATAGCAATGCGCTGGCGGCAGCAGAAGAAGGCTGCAAGCTGTGCAAAGAATCCGGGCGTTTGTATTCCCTGCCCAAGATTCTTGTAGCAAAAGCGGAAGCACTGTTCTTTTTGGGAAAGAAAGAGGAAAGTCTGGAAATATACACACAAGCTTATTATATGATGAAAGCAATGTCAGATAATAACTACGCAGAGCAGACGCATGCGGAAATATTCCGGAATTTTCAAATTAGCTTGTAGACAGAGTATTCTCATCCATGTCGATTGTTTCCGGAATGGTTTCTTCGGTGAAATCAGAAAAATCATTTTTGGGAATCTCGGGGATAACGGGCAATAACGAGTACAGTAGTATTCCGGCGAAAATCAAGGATGCGATTGCTTTTTTTATGTATGCCATTGCAGGTATCTCCTTTTTTTTCTCTATTTTATATGCCGGAACAAAAAAAGAACATATCGTTTTGTGTTAGTGAAAAATATCACAAAACGATATGTTCTTTGTATGTCAGGAATCAGTCAGGTCTTGCCTTTGGGAAGGGTCACGGTGAATTTGGTGAAGGAGGGGTTGCTTTCCAGGGTGATTTTGCCGTTGTGCAGCTCCACCACCCGCTTTACAACAGCCAGGCCGATGCCGTTGCCCTCGGTATTGTGGGAGCGGTCTGCCTGGTAGAATTTGCGGAATACCGCCTCCTGCTGCTCCCTGGGGATATAGGAGCCGGTATTGCATATGGAGACGGAGAGGGATTCTTCCCCTTCCGCAGCGGAAATTTCCACTGTTTGCCCATCCGGGGAGAATTTGATGGCATTTTCCAGCAGGTTTACCCAAACCTGGCTCAGCAGCTCCTGGTTGCCGGAGATCATATGCTCTTCCAGCTCCAGGTTCATCTCCAGATTCTTGGCCACCCACTTCTGTTCCAGCAGCAGCACACAGGTGCGCAGCTGTTCCGACAGATTAAACCGGGTAATGTCCGTTAAAATGGTCTGGTTCTCTACCTTGGTCAGGTTCAGCACGTTGGTAGCCATCATGGCCAGGCGTCTGGACTCACTTTCTATAATGGCCAGATATTCCTGCTGCTCCTGCACACTCAGGTTCCCCTGGCGCAGCAGGCTGGCAAAGCCCGCAATGGATACGATGGGGGTTTTGAACTCGTGGGAGAAATTGTTGATAAAATCTGAGCGCAGGAGTTCCGTTCCTTCCAGTTCGGCGGCGGTGGTATTGAAGCTGTCGATCATGTCCCGGAAGGGAGGGATAGAGCCAAGTGTCTTTCCCGGCTGCACCCGGGCCTTGTAGTCTCCGGAGGCCAGCCGGTGCAGCCCCTCGGTCATGCGGTTGATGGAGCGCAGGGGGAAGGTGCCCAGCAGAACGGTAAGCAGGGTGCCGCCCACCAGGCTGATGGCGGCAATGATGAGAAAGAAGCTCAAAAAACTGCCGTGCTCCATCCAGCGCCCCAGAAGGCCAACCTTATCCACGGCCAGCAGAGCGATGCCGATGATCAGCAAGGTAATAAGGGTCACGACGAATACGCTGCCGGACAGGAGCATGGTCAGGGTCATGCGCCCTTTGCGTGGCTTATTCATACCTTCTTCACCGCCTTGTAGCCCAGACCACGGACGGATACAATCTCGAATTCCGGCCAGGAATCAAACCGCTTGCGCAGGCGGCCAATGTGTACCGTCACGGTTTCCCAGCCTGTGTCGGAATCCATGCCCCAGATTTCGTCCATCAGCTGGATACGGGTGAAGATCTTGCCGGGATAGGACAGGAGCTTATACAGCAGCAGAAATTCCTTCTGGGGAAGCTCCTGACGCTCCTTCCCCCGGCTGACGGTGAGAGAATCGTAGTCCAGAACCACTTCCCCGATTACAATGCGCCGCTCGGATACGATTTTCGCCCGGCGCAGCAGCGCTTTGATCCGCAGCAGCATTTCGTCGGTATCCACAGGCTTGGTCATATAGTCATCGGTGCCTACGAGGAAGCCTTTCTTCCGATCCTCGGACAGCTGCTTGGCCGATACCATCAGGATGGGCAGGTCGTTGTTGGCGCTGCGCAGGGTTTGGGTAAAGGTATAGCCATCCATCCGGGGCATCATAATATCCAGCACGGCCAGGTCGATGTGCTCCCGGTCCATAATTTCCAGAGCTTCCTCCCCGTCACAGGCGGTGGTTACGGTATAGCCATCCCCTTCCAGCACAGCCTGCATGAGCCGCCGGGTATTTTTGTCGTCATCCACGACCAAAATATGAAACATGGCATTGCCTCCTGAATCTTTAAGATTTTTTATATATTCTTGCATTTTTGCTTAGCATATGGTATCATCCTAAACCGAAAAGAAACTCCCTGCATTCTGCCTGATCTTTGCCGGCATAAGGCAGAGCGGATCCTGTGCCCTTATTATAGCCGAATTTTCCCCGGCCTACAAGTCCCGGAAGGGAAGGGGAGTTTATACCCAGTTTAGTTTTTTCAGGTACAATACAAAAAGTTTTGTAAAGTGCGGAGGTATGCTTTGTGAAAGCCAAGCTGGAAAAGGGTTTCTATGCTGTTGTATGGAACCTGGTGAAATTCTTCTATCCCAAACTTACCTGCGAGGGTGTGGAAAATATCCCCCAGGAGCCATCTGCCATCGTGGGCAACCATTCTCAGGCTCACGGTCCTATTTTTGCGGAGATTTATTTCCCCGGAAAGCGCACCATCTGGTGTGCCGGGCAGATGATGTCCATGAAAGAAGTGCCGGATTATACATACCACGATTTCTGGGACGAAAAGCCCCGGTGGACGCATCCCTTTTTCCGACTGGTGTCGTATATCATTGCTCCGTTTATCTCCGCCGTTATGCGCTGCGGGGATACCATTGCGGTGTACCACGATACCCGGGTGATTTCCACCTTCCGCAAGACCATCCAAAAATTGCAGGAAGGGGATCATATCATCATCTTCCCGGAGCACAAGGTGGGCTACAACCAGATCCTGTGCGACTTCCAGGCCAATTTTATCGATGTTGCCAAGCTGTACTATAAGAAGACGGGCAAGGCGCTGTCCTTCGTGCCTACCTATCTGGCCCCCAAACTGCACAAGGTCTATTTCGGAGAGCCTGTTCGGTTTGACCCCAATCAGCCCATTGCCCAGGAGCGGCAGCGTATTTGCCGGGAGCTGATGGAGCGGATCACGAACATGGCGCAGAACCTGCCGGAGCACATTGTGGTGCCCTATGTAAACGTTCCCAAGAAGTATTACCGAACCAATCTATCTACCGAGGCGATCATCCATGAAGAAACCAGTTGTTGACTACCGGGGCTTCCGGCTGTCCAAAATCAACCAACCGGAATATGCCCACCTGAAGTGGCTGGTGGGCTGGGTTGTGTATTTCCTGTTCTATTTCTTAACAGAAAATTTGATTCCTGTGGAAAAATGTCACCTGATCCACAGCCCCCTGGATGATCTCATCCCCTTTAACGAGTACTTTTTCATCCCCTATACCTTCTGGTATCTGCTGATTGTCATCTCCCTGGGGTACTTTGCGCTGTACAATGTGGAAAACTTTGTGAATCTGCAAAAGTATATCATCATCACCCAGGTGGTGGCGATGACGGTGTATATCCTCTATCCCAGCTACCAGGATCTGCGGCCGACGGAATTCACCCGGAACAATTTCTTCACCTGGGTGGCATCCATCATCTATACGGCGGACACACCAACGGGGGTCTGCCCCAGCCTTCACGTGGCCTATTCCCTGGGCATCGGTTCCTGCTGGCTGAAGGAGAAGAGCGCCCGGTGGCCGTGGAAGAGCTTTGTGGTATTCAGTGTAGTGCTGATCAGCCTGTCCACCGCCGTGGTCAAGCAGCACTCCGTGCTGGATATTTTCGCTGCGCTGCCCCTGGGTCTGCTGGCGGAATACCTGGTATTCCACAAGTACTGGAAAGCAAAGTGGAAAAAACAATAAAATACGTAAGGCAAACTGTCGGAATAAAAGTGCCTCCTCCTTCCGGAAAACGGGAAGGGGAGGCACTTTTTTGCATTTTTTGCTTTACAGGCCGAAGGCGGCCATCATTTTTTCCAGTCCCTGCCGGAGCTGCGCCATATCCTCTCCGGGGAGGGACAGGCAGGCGCACATCTGTTGGGGAACAGCCAGAGCCTCCTCCTTCAGAGCTTCTCCCCGGGGAGTCAGCTCCACCAGCAGGTTTCGCTCGTCCTGGGGATCCCGGCGGCGGGTGAGATAGTGCTTCTGCTCCAGCTTTTTCAGCAGGGGAGTCAGGGTGCCGGAATCCAGATACAGCCGCCGCCCCAGCTCCCGGGCGCTGACGGGGGATTGTTCCCACAGCACCATCATGGCAATGTACTGGGTGTATGTAAGATCCAGCGTGTCCAGAAAGGGCTTATACCGCCGGATCATTTCCTTGGCACAGGCGTACAGGGGAAAGCACAGCTGGTTTTCCAGCCGCAGCGCATCGTAGCCCATGGCGGCTTACAGATGCTGCTCGATGAAAGCCTGCAGAGCAGCCTGGGGCTGGAAGCCGATGTCCCGGCCTGCTTCCTGCCCATCCTTCAGCACCACGATGCAGGGAATGCTGGAAACGCCGTATTCCGCGGACAGCGCCATGTTTTCATCCACATCGATGCTGTAGAAGCTGGCGGTGCCCTCCATATCCCGGGCTACGTTCTCCAGAACCGGGGCAAGCATCTTGCAGGGGCTGCACCAGGTAGCGGAAAAATCCAGCACGGCAATGTGGCTGGCCTTGGCGGCGGACAGGTCGTTGTTGTTGATTTTGGTAACCATAATAAATCTCCTTCGTAAATGTTTATTTTTGTTTCAGGCTGTCCAGATAGCGCACGGCACTCAGGGCGGCAACGTTTCCCTGGCCGGCGGCCTTGATATACTGGTAGGGGGTGCCGGTGATGTCTCCGCAGGCGAACAGGCCGGGCAGGTTTGTCTCCATTTGCAGGTTT
>CAZCRO010000061.1:0-13174 GCA_964501115.1 uncultured Oscillospiraceae bacterium | reverse complement strand
ACCGCTCCCCCCAATTATCAGCATCGCCGTAGGGAAAATTCCTTCAAACTGTCCGCCGAAGAACAGTGCGGTTGCTGCAGTTAGACTGACGAAATATGTGATGGCAGACAGCGCATACACCAAGGCACGTCGATGGCGGATTTTGCTGTATGCAACACTCCCGCAAATAAATGCGGAAAGAAAAAGGATCCCCATAATGCCATAGCCCATGTCTTCCTGCGCTACCACTTCCCTGCTTACGAAAAAAGCAAGCACTGCTGCCAGCAGCAGTGTAACAACAAGCGCGCTGAACGTTGCGATTGCCAATCCTCCTCCAAAACCAGAAGCACGGCCAGTTGCTTGTACGGATTTCATGTTTATTCCCCTCCCCTCTTCATTTGCTTCAGTCTATTCCGAAAGAAAGTAAAAAAGAAGCCGGGTAACCAAATTTGGCTACCCGGAGGGAAGATTTTTTACATTTCAATGTCAACATCGGCAGGAGCCTTCCGTGGCTGGGTTTGCTGCTCCTGCGCTTCTGTAACCGTGCGGAATTTCATACGGGTATCCCGCACTTCGCTGAGTGCCTTGGCGATGGTCTCTTCGGTTTCCCGCAGAGCATCGTCCATATAGTCATTCCCTGCTTTACGCAGCTGCTGGATACGATTTTGTGTCTGGGCAATCAGTTCATCGCTTCGTTTCTTTGCCTCTTCGTATACAGCCTCCTTGGTAACCAGCTCTTTAGCCTGCTCCTGTGCCTGGCGAAGAATTCCTTCTGCTTCCCGGCGGGCCTGGTTAATCAGCTCATTGCGGGATTCTACAATGGTGCGGGATTGCTTCAGTTCTCCGGGCAGCTGGGCAATTACTTCGTCCAGCATATCCAGCACACGATCCCGTTCCAGAATACACTTATCTGCGGCCAAGGGCATGGTACGGGCATCCTGTACCATATCGTAAAGAGAGCCGATGATGTCTTCAATATTGCTGCTCATAAATATCCTCCTAATATCACTTGCCTGATGGCTTACGTTCTTCCAATCGCTTACAAAAATCCGGAATGATTGCCTCTGGGATAAAATCCTTCAATTCCGCATTGTAATGACCAAGCTCCTTGACAATGCTGGAACTGAGAAACATGTACTGACTACTGGCAGTGAGGAACATGGTATCCAGATCCGGATTGATTTTGCGGTTGATCAGCGCCATTTGGAATTCATTTTCAAAGTCCGAGCCTGCCCGCAATCCCTTCACTACAACACAGCTGCCACGGCGTCTGGCATACTCTGCCAACAGCTCACTGGAGCTGTCAATTTCCACGTTAGGCAAGTCCTGGGTTACCCGACGAATCAGCATGACCCGTTCATCCAGAGAAAACATCGGATTTTTCCCCGCATTCACCATAACGCAGACAATCAATTTATCGAAAATTTGAGATGCCCGGCGGATAATATCCAGATGTCCACTGGTAACAGGGTCAAAGCTGCCGGGATAGATGGCTGTTTTCATAAAGACTCCTGCGCCTCTTCCTTGCGATAAATAGTTAGAAGCGTTTTTCCATATTTATAATCCTTGGAGCGGATATAGCCGGGATAGGTGCGGTCGAGATCCTTTCCCAGCGGACGCTCTGCCACTATTATACCACCGGAACGCAAAATGTCAATTTCTGTTATGGTATCCAGGGAATTTTCCAGAAAAGTCTCCGCATATGGAGGATCAAGAAAGACAATATCAAATTTTTCCCGGCAGCGATGAAGGTAATCCATATAGTCACATCGCAAAACACTTCCAGCACTGTCCAAATGTGTGCGCTTCAAGTTTTCACGGATCAAATTGCAGGCATCCTGTCTTGCGTCTACAAACACAGCCCGTTCAGCACCCTGGCTCAAAGCTTCTATTCCCAACTGACCGGTACCGCCAAACAAATCCAGAACAGACGCACCGGGGAGATCAAAGCGAATAATGCTGAACAGTGCTTCTTTCACCCTGTCCGCAGTGGGACGTGTAAGCAGTCCCTGGGGCGTTTTTAGCTGTATTCCCCTGGCTTTTCCTGTAATAACGCGCATATCTATCTCCTAATACTTTCCTTTTTTTCAAAAATTATTCCCTTGTTTTTCTTGAAAATGCCGGTATACCGCTGCGGCTGCATCCTTTGGCAGCAGCTGCTCCAATTCCGGAAGTGTCGCCTGGCCAATTGCCGTAAGGGATTTAAAGTGACGGAGCAAATCCTGCTTCCGCTTTGGACCGATACCGGCAATACCATCCAGTTCAGAATACCGCAGGCGTTTGCTGCGCAGTTGGCGGTGGTAGGTAATGGCAAAACGGTGCGTTTCCTCCTGAATATTACCAATGAGCGAGAAAATCGCCTGATTGTTGTCGATTCGTATTTCCATTCCTTCAGGTGTCACCAGCGCCCGTGTGCGGTGCCGGTCATCTTTGACCATACCAAATACCGGAAACCGGAGATTCAAAGCTTTCAGCGCCTCCACCGCCACGTTGGCATGACTGACACCACCATCTATCAGGAGAAGATCCGGCGTATCTGTGAATCCTTTGTCCCCGGAGAGGTAATGCGCAAACCGGCGGGTGATCACCTGGCGCATGGATGCATAGTCATCCTGGTCAGTCAGACCTTCAATCTTAAAGCGTTTATACCCACTTTTCCCGGGACGGCCATCCTGAAACACAACCATGCTGGCAACAATATCCGTACCGGAAATATTGGATATATCATAGGATTCAATCCGTGCCGGAAGTGCAATGCCAAGCATCTTTCCGAGGGTTACCAATGTGGCGTTCAGGCGCTCGTCCTTATCTGTCAGCCGCCTGGCTTCTTCCAAAGCGTTTTTATTTGCGAGTTCCACCAGACGCATAGGGTCTCCCTTTTGCGGGACACGGAGCTTGCTGCGGCGCCCGTAGCGTTGCTCCATCAGTTGGGAGAACAGTTCACTGTCTTCCAGTTCAAAGGGCAGAAGAACAATTTTGGGAGCCAAGCCCCGGCTGAGATAATACTGCTTGAGCAGGCTGGAAACTGCTTCCTGAGAATCCTCCGGCTTTTGCATCACCTGGTAATCCTTGTCCAGCAAATTGCCGCCGCTGAAATGCAGAACCGCAAAGCATGCCTTGACTTCGGTTTCGGCATACCCCACTACATCGGTATCGGCAAGGCTTCCTGCAGTTACCAGTTGCTTTTGCCCCAATGCCTCTACCGCATTCAGGCGATCCCGCAAAGCGGCCGCAAGTTCAAACTCCAGGTTATCCGCAGCCGCAAGCATGTCTGTTCGGATACCGTCTGCAACCGCCTTATAGTTGCCCCTTAAAAGCTGACGTGCCTGGTCTATCCGCAGCCGGTATTCGGCAGCACTTTTTTGTGTCTGGCACCAGCCTTCACATTGATTCATGTGATAATTCAGGCAGGGGCGCTCCTTGCCCAGATCCCGGGGAAATTGTTTCGTGCAGCGAGGAAGCTTTAAGGTCTGCAAAACGGCTTCCAAAAGGCCGTGTGTGACTCCACGGCTGCCGTATGGACCAAAATATTCCGCACCATCATCCGAGATTTTGCTGACGACAGAAATTGTTGGATATATTTGCTTTCTGTCCAAACGCAAATACGGATAACCTTTGTCATCTTTCAGAAGAATATTATACTTAGGCAGATACCGCTTGATCAGCGAGCACTCCAAAACCAGGGCTTCAAATTCGCTGGCTGCGACAATGGTATCAAAATGGTCTATTTTACTAACCATCATCCTGGTTTTGGGTGTGTGGGAGGCCGTATCCTGAAAATACTGGCTTACTCGATTTTTAAGCTTTTTCGCTTTTCCGACATAAATCACTTTATCGGTCTTATCCCGCATGATGTACACGCCCGGGGCATATGGCAGGGACAGTGCTTTATCCTTGAGTTCGTCAAATGTCATGTTCATCCCCCAAAGAAGAGCCGCCTCTTATGCAAACGGCAAAGAGGCGGCTAATGTTACGAAAGGCAGATTGGATTAGTAAACATCCCGCTGAAGCAGTGCTTCCAGAGCGTTCACTGCAGTCTCTTCATCCGAACCGACAGCACTCAGCGTTACCACGGTGCCGGAGAAAATACCCAAGGACATAATGCCCAGCAGACTCTTGGCGTTCATCTTCCGGTTGCCGGATTCCAGCCAGATGCTGCTTTCAAATTCATTGGCCTTCTGCACAAAGTATGTAGCCTGCTTGTTGTGCAAGCCAGACTCGCAGCGAACAACGATCTCTTTGCTATACATAACATACACTCCTTTTCATCACACTACAAGAATGCAATGGGTCTTCCTACATAATAGCGGTTTTTATCTGAAATGTCAACTGAATACTTTTGGAAAACCCGACACAGACGCATAGTGCTGATTTTATCAGGCAAATTCAGCAATGGTTACGCCGTCCTCGCCCTCGCCATATTGTCCCAGACGGAACTTTTTTATATATTTGTTTCTCTTCAAATCCTGCTGTACCGCAGCGCGTAAGACACCGGTTCCCTTACCATGGATAATCCGAACGGTAGCAAGCTTTGCCCGCATAGCTTCGTCCAGGTAACGATCCAGCACGCAAATCGCTTCCACAGCATCCATACCCCGCAGGTCGATTTCTGTGGGCATGGCAGTCATTTTCATTTCCCGCCCGGAATGAGCGGGACGGCCACCTTTGGCAGCATAAGGATTTTCGTTTTCCAGCAAATAGATTTCATCTGCCTTTGCTGTCATCTTTAAAATACCAGCCTGTAGTTGATAGGTTCCGTCCTTGTTAATCGCCAAAACACTGGCCTTTGTTCCAAGTTTCAGCAACTCTACGGTATCGCCAACCAGAATGCCGCGTGTGACTTTGGGGCGTTCTTTTTTGGGAGCCTGGGCGCGGATACGTTCCTCTGTTTCATTCAGTGTACGGCGCAGTTCCGCCTGACGCTGATTGATACCAGTTGTATCCGCACTGTTTTGCAGCTGCTTGCGGAGTGCTTTCAATTCTTCCGAGGCTACATTGGCGGCAGCCCGGGCTTCTTCTATGATCTGCTGCGCCTCCCGCCGGGCAGCTTCCATTGCTTTGTCTTTTTCTTTTTGCAGCTGCTTGTTGTATTCTTCACTCTGCTGCTTGATTTTCGCTGTTTCCAGTTTCAGGCGCTCTGCCTCTATCCGGGCAGCTTCCATTTGCTGGCGCTGCTGTTCCAGCTGGCTAAGGACATCTTCAAAGTCCTTATCACTTTTTCCAACCAGATCCGATGCCTCTTTGATAATCTCATTTCCCAGACCGAGCTTGCGGCAAATGGCAAAGGCGTTGGATTTACCGGGGATACCGATAAGCAAACGGTAAGTCGGCTGCAATGTTTCTACATCAAATTCGCAGGACGCATTGATAACACCCTTCGTCCGCATTGCATAGAGTTTCAGCTCAGCATAATGGGTAGTTGCCACAACCCGGCTGCCCATTTTGCGGCTGAACTCAATCAGGGCAATGGCCAGAGCTGCGCCCTCAGCCGGGTCGGTACCGGCTCCCAGTTCATCGTACAGTACCAGCGTGCGATTGTCGCACTGGGCAACCACATCTACAATAGTGCGCATATGGCCGGAAAACGTAGAAAGACTTTGGGCAATAGACTGCTCATCGCCAATATCTGCCAAAATGGCATCAAAGGTAGAAAGCGTACTTCCATCCCCTGCCGGTACGTGCAGGCCGCATTCCGCCATCAGGGTCAGAAGACCGATGGTTTTCAATGTTACGGTTTTACCGCCGGTATTAGGGCCGGTAATAATCATTGTGTCAAAGTCTGAACCCAGGCGCAAAGAAATCGGCACTACCTTTTTGGGGTCGATCAGCGGATGGCGGGCCTTACGCAGCTCTACCCTTCCCGCATCATTCATCATGGGAGGCCAAGCATTCATTCTATAGGCAAGCTTTGCCTTGGCAAAAATCACATCCAGCTGGATCAGCAGGGTAACATTCAACTGGATATTTTCACTGTGAGCAGAGGCTTCTGCGGACAGCTCTGCCAAAATACGCTCGATTTCCTTCTTTTCCTTCAGCTCAAGTTCCCGCAAAGCGTTATTCGCATTAACAGCAGATATGGGCTCTACAAAATAGGTAGATCCTGTGGCGGAAACATCGTGTACAAGGCCGGGAACATCATTTTTGCATTCGGATTTTACAGGTACCACATACCGCCCCTGGCGGATGGTAATAATCGGCTCACGGAGGAATTTGCTGTATGCCGGGGAGGAAATTACTTTTTGCAAGCTGTCCCGTATTTTTCCTGCCTGAATTCGCATATGCCGACGAATATCTGCAAGTGTTGTGGAGGCCGTGTCTGCAATTTCATCTTCGGAAAGAATTGCCCCGAAAATACGATCTTCCAGGTATTTGTTGGGGGTTAACCCGTTAAAAAGAGGGTCCAGTACAGTTGCGGGGTCTGCATCCGACACAAAGGCCTTGATATTACGGGTACAGCGCAGGATTCCTGCAATGCGCAGCAGTTCTACAGGCTGCAAACTGCCGCCACGGTCTGCCCGCTCCAGGCTTGCAGAAACATCCGTTACATCAGAAAATGTAGGATTTCCCTTCCGGGAGCACAGTTCAGCAGCGGCAGTTGTCTGATCCAGCAGCTGCTGAACTGTTTCCAAATCGGATTCCGGGCGTAAATTAAGGCAGGCGGCTTTACCACCTTCGCTTCCGGCGCAGGAAGCCAGAAGCTCCAGTACCTGACCCAGTTCCAGCTTGGCCAGGGATTTTTCATATAGTTCTGTCATAATGTTCTCCTATGTATGCATTCAAAAACAGGGAACGATAAAAGTCCAGCGTAGAAAAACTATGTTCCAGCTGGGTAATCAGGTAACCTTCTGTTAATCCGGAGAGGCATTTCATTGTGTCTTCCCCGATCCGGAAAGAAAACAGCCGCTTGGGGCTACACAGGCAAATGTAACGCATGGCATCCAGCGCTTCTGGAGTAACCGGGATACGGATTCCCTGGGAAAATGCGTCCCGGCAGGCAGCACATTCCAAATGTCCTTGGGACAAATCAAATCGATCCGGTGTTTGGTTTCCGCAGACATGGCAGCCGTAGAGCTCCGGAGTATAGCCAGCCAGACAGGCAGCACGGAGTTCAAAGACCGACTTTACCATCGCCTCAGGAAGATTCAGTTTGGAAAGCGCGTACAGGCAGTTCAGCAGAAGCGATTGAAGCTCCGGATTTGGCAAATCCTCCTGGGAAAGAAGTTCCGTCACCTGCGCAAAATAACTGCCAAGGGACAGCTGGGTTAATTCCTTGCGCAGTCCCTGAAACAATTCCAGCGAATGTGCCTCGTTGATTGTATATTTCCCTTTGTATTCAAACAGTGTGAATTCTCCATAAGCCAGCAGTTGGCAAGGAGCGGTCAGGGGACTGTTTTTTCTGCGCAGTCCCCTGGCTTTAATGGTTAATTTTCCGTGATTTTCAGTAAGAACTGTCAATAGCGCGTCCCGGTCAGCATAATCGGATACCCTCAGGACAATGGCGCGAACCGTCAGATACATCTTGTTGCTCCATTCTCATTTTGGCTTGATAGGACAGGTAGGCTTCCGGCGCTCCCGTTTCCAAAAACAACTTCCAATACTCTGCAGCGTTCATTCCAATCCCTCCGCAAATTAGTTTTTGCGGAAGACGTATGGATAACACATGGAAATTTATTCTCTGTAGCCGAAGTTCTTGACCAGAAAATCACTGTCCCGCCAGTTTTCTTTTACCTTTACCCAAGTGGTCAAAAACACCCGTGTTCCCATAAATTTTTCACAATCGTGCCGGGCCATGGAAGAAATCTTCTTCAGCATTTCCCCGCCTTTTCCAATGATGATTCCCTTATGGCTGGCTTTTTCGCAATAGATAGTCGCATCAATATCAATCACTCCGTTATCCCTTTCGGAGAACTTGGTAATTTCTACCGCAGTACCATGGGGAATCTCTTTATCCAGGCACCACAGAAGTTTTTCCCGGATAATCTCCGCCATTACCTGCCGCTCGGGCTGGTCTGTTGTAATATCCTCCGGGAAAAGGAAATGGCCTTCCTGGGCATACTTTTCACAGACAGACAGCAGCTCCTTAACACCATCTCCGATTTTGGCACTGATGGGAATGATGCTGTCAAAATTGGCCGCTTGGGAGTATTTGGCAATAACTTCCAGCAGGGTATCTTTTTCAACAGTATCAATTTTATTGATTACAAGAATTGCGGGACAACGGCTGGCCTGAATTTTGGCAATCAGTCCTTCCTCCTGAGGGCCGATGGACGCAATCGGTTCCACCACCAGCATGGTCAGATCCACATCCGCAATGGATTCCTGAGCAACATTAACCATGTAGTCCCCCAGCTTTGTACGGGAGCGGTGATAGCCAGGAGTATCCACAAAAACAAACTGGGTGTCCCCCTGGGTGACGATGCCGCAAATCCGGTTACGGGTGGTCTGGGGCTTGTTGGAAACAATGGCAATTTTTTCGCCTACCAGATAATTGGTCAGGGTGGATTTGCCCACATTGGGGCGGCCGCAAATGGTGATCATAGCAGTTTTTGTTTTCATAATTTTCTCCTTACTTACGGCTCATGCCGGGAATCTCTCCGGCAATGGCTTCTTCTCTTGCACGCATTTGGCGCTTCTGGGGGCCTTCGTCCAAATGGTCATAGCCCAGCAGGTGCAACATGGAATGGATAGTCAGATACCCCACTTCCCGGCGGGTTGTATGGCCAAACTCTTTTGCCTGGGCGATGGCACGCTCCAAAGAAATGCACATATCGCCCAAGGGAACACGCCCTGTATCCGGATCCTCGTATTCGCTCCAGTCCGGAGGCAACTCCCCGGGAGCAAACTCGAACATGGGAAAGCTGAGGACATCTGTAGGCTTATCCAGATTACGGGTAGTCTTATTAATGGCTTGAATTCCGGCATCATCCGTCACAAGCACATTGATCTCGCAAGGAACGGTAACCCCTTCCTGTTTCAGCACGGCTCCGATGCAGCTACGGATATTGGCGGCAATCACAAACTTCTGCCAGGATGGCTGTTGGAAAACCAGATTTATTTTATTTCTCATGTTTATCTCTTCCTTTGATATTTCCCCTGGAATTGTCCAGCTGGTTTTACAGCTTCGCTTTTTTGCGAGGCCTTTTCATAAGCATTGATAATTTTCTGCACCAGAGCGTGACGTACCACATCTGCGGATGTCAGGCGGCAGATGGCAATATCTTCCACTCCATCGAGTACCCGAATGGCATCTTTCAGGCCGGATACCTTATCATCCGGCAGATCAATTTGTGTCACATCACCGGTAATTACAATTTTGGAACCAAATCCAAGGCGTGTGAGGAACATTTTCATTTGTTCCCGGGTGGTGTTTTGCGCTTCGTCCAGTATGATAAAGCTGTCATCCAGTGTGCGGCCGCGCATGTAGGCCAGAGGCGCTACTTCAATGGAACCACGTTCCTGGTACTTCTGGAAGGTTTCTGCTCCCAGTATATCATACAGTGCGTCATACAGA
Source organism: uncultured Oscillospiraceae bacterium (assembly GCA_964501115.1). Lineage (GTDB taxonomy): Bacteria > Bacillota > Clostridia > Oscillospirales > Oscillospiraceae > Faecousia. Next base: position 3,684 of record CAZCRO010000061.1, on the reverse strand, counting down.
GGACGCAGGTAGGGATCCACCTTGTTTTGCAAATCTCCGGGTAAGAATCCCAGTCGCTCTCCCGCTTCTACCGCAGGACGGGTTAAAATAATCCGGTTGACGGTTCTTTCCCGGAAGGCCGCCACGGCAGCCGCTACAGCAAGATAGGTTTTTCCCGTACCGGCAGGGCCTACACCGATGGTGACTGTATTTTTCTGGATGGCTTTCATATAAGTTTGCTGGCCGACGGTTTTTGCCTTTATCGGCTTCCCTTTCGCGGTGATGCAAACTACATCCTTGGCAATTTTGGCAATTTGACCTTCGTTTCCTTCATTCACAAGGGTGATCAGATACCGCACACGCTGCTCGTCAATGGTTTCCCCCCGGGCGGCAATAGAGAGCAGCCCCTCCAGCGTGCGCACGGCTTTATCTACCATCTCTTCATCGCCGGTTATTTTCAAATCCGTTCCACGGTTTACAATGCGAACGGACAGTGCTTCCTCTATCCGCCGGACATTTTCATCAAAAGAGCCGAATACAGCAATCAGATCTTCTACCCGTTCGGCATTTACAATTCGTTCCGTTTCCTTACTCATGCGTAACTCCTGTTTGCTCCCAATGCACCAGGCTGATTATTTCCCGGCAGGTGTATTTCCCCTGCTGCGTGTAAATGCCTGATTGCTGGGAGATATTTTCCTGTATTGTTTCGATACGACCGGCCAACATGTGGGACTGTAAATATTGCTGCGCACAATCGTCCAACTGTGTGGCCGCCTGCTGCTTCTGCAGAGGCTGGCAGATTAGCTGAACAGGCTGTATCTTTTCCACGATGAATACAACCGGCAGGCAGAAGCCTCCCGGAAGCTTCCATGGATACCGCTCCTCTATTCTATCACATTCCATACTCCAAATTCCACTACCAAACCATAAATTTATCCGTTTTTTTCCAAGAAGAATGCTATACCGACGAATCAATTTCCCCGAATACACTTTCTGCGTTACACGATCCGGTGTCACCGCAGTCAGGAACCGGTTCGTCATGGCGGTTACTTCTCCGCTGGCCGCCTGAGCCTTGACCGCAATGCCGCAATCTGTATATCCGGATATAAGCACCTGCCCCCGGGTTACAGCTTGTCCTGGCGCACACAGTGCTGTACCGCGCTGGCAAACCAGCTGGGTTATGACTCCATCCCTTGCCGCAACAATATGGCAGATTCCAGAATGGACAGGCTCTTGCAGGATGGGTTTCGGATTTTCTGAAACGGATATAACCGCCACAAAGCCTTGGGTATTTACCCCAGCCCATTTTAGCTCCGGTATTGCGGAAAGCAAAGCATTTTTTATTTTTTCACTGCGTAGATCCCGTCGGCTGGAACCGAAATGCAGTCCATTCTCCTGCGCTACACTAAGAATTTGATTGGTGGGAACCTGATGGTTCCCTTCTACACGAAAAAACAGAACTCTGCTGGGGAGAAAGCCGTAAAGAAAAAGCAGTATACCCAGCCCGATTACCAGACCAGGTCTTCCAGAGGCTCTGCGCAGTGGCCAATACAACCCCAGCCGATGGCAAACTACCAGTTTCTCTCCCCTTTTTTTCACCAAGCCTTCCAGAAGATGCAGTTGCCGCCGGGCAATGGTGAAACGCAATGACAACTGGCTGGCAGGGGTTACGCTGTACATGGAAATCCCCGCCAGAGCAATTTGCTGTGTGGCCGCTGTAAGATCCGCAGATATCAATTCCACCTGCACCTGACCTGCGAAGGATTGCCATATTGTCACAGGCATGGCCTCCTGACAATCGTGATTTGTTCGACGCTCCCGGTGATGACCAGCTGCTGTGCCGTCATGCGTGCCAGTTCCAAACCACTGCCGCAAATCAGATACTGTCCAAATTTTACCCGAACGCCAATGCGGCAGGTACTGTATTCCAAAACACCCTGATGATTCTCAATCAACAATCTGTTCTCCCCTGCCAGTTCCATCAGGCTTTGCCCCGGGAGAACCTCGCCCGGAATTTCCAAATCCTCCGATAAACGATGCCAGAGTTCTTGCCTACCCTTCATTGTGTTACCCCCTGTCCCTCTACCATATGCATGCGTACAGGCTTGTTTGCATACCCTTTTGCGAGGTGGGGTGAAATTGAGAATATGGATATGTGTTCTGGCTATGCTGGGTCTGATTCTGGATGGCCAGACTGGGCGTGTGGGAGCGGTTCAGGGAATTGAGTTGTGCCTTTATACAGTAATACCGGCCTTGCTTCCATTTTTGGCTTTGTCCGCTTTCCTGACCGGGTCTTCGGAGGGGAACCGGAATGGAATAATCGGAAAGTTATTTTCTCTGCCGCCTGGCTGCGGGGATTTGTGGATACCTGCCTTTTTAGGAGGGTATCCTGCCGGCGCTGCCGGCATTGCGCAAGCCTATCGCCAGGGGCGGATAGACCAGGACAATGCGCAGCGTCTGCTGGCCTATTGCAACAATGTTGGCCCTGCATTTCTCTTTGGAATTGTTGCCCCGCAGCTTCCGGGGGCATGGACAGGCTGGAAACTATGGGCATTGCAGTTATATGCTGCCTGGGTTGTCAGCCGGTTATTTCCCACTGCACATCCTCCGGAGGTACAGCAAAAAAGCACTGTTACACCAAAGAATATCCTCTCCGCGACAGCTGAGACAATGGGTAAAATATGCGTGACCGTTATTTTGTTTCGAATTTTACAAGCATATATACAAAGATATCTCCCGCTTCCGGAGGAAGCAGAGATTCTTTTTCAGGGCATGCTGGAACTGACCGGAGGATGCTGCCGACTGTCGTTATTGCCGGAGGGCTGGCGCGTTGCCGCAGCATCCGGTATGATGGCAATGGGAGGTCTATGCGTTTGGATGCAGACCAAAGCCGTAACCCAGGGACTGTCTCTGCGTTTTTTTGCACTGGGAAAAGCCATACAGACGGGGATATGTATTTCAGGTGTTCTGTTCCCTGGGGGGCTTTTCCTCCCGGGAGCACTGGCCCTTCTAAAAAAGAGTAGCTTTTCCAGGCAAACCGGTGTATAATGGCTGCAAACAGCTATTTAGGAGGCCGGTATGCTTTTCCGAAAAAAGATAGACAAAGCCTGTACGTATTGCCAGCATGGTGTATCCCTGGTAGACGGGCAGGTGCTTTGTGTAAAAAAAGGTGTAAAACAACCTGAAGACAGTTGCCGCCGTTTTCGTTATGATCCATTCAAGCGGATACCTGCCAAGGCAAGGGCCATGGATTTTTCCAAATACGATGAAGAGGATTACTCTTTATAACGCTTTGGTTGTGCTGTAATTATAGCACATATGGGATTTAAAATCTACTGCAAACACACAGTTCCCCGGAAAACACGTATATACGGTGAGCTGTGCAGGTATTAAGCTGAATACAAGCAAACGCACCGCCCAGCGCAGAATGAAATGCGCCGGGCGGTGCGTTAATTCATTTGTGGTATTATCCGCTTTTTCGTACCAAGTTATTGCAACATTTCCAGGAATTCATCCTCCGTCAGCACAGGGATGCCCAGTTCTCTGGCTTTTCGCTCTTTGGATCCGGCATTTTCGCCTGCTACCACAAAACTGGTCTTCTTGGAAACAGAACCGGAGGCTTTACCGCCAAACAGTTCTATTTTTTCTGTTGCTTCATCCCGGGTGAACCGGCTTAATGCTCCGGTCAGCACAATTGTTTTCCCG
>CAZCRO010000060.1:0-13284 GCA_964501115.1 uncultured Oscillospiraceae bacterium | reverse complement strand
TTCAAAAAGAAACGTATGTGTGACATCAAGCCGAGGGATATCGTTGCTTGGCAGAGGTTATACCTACGCAGGAAACAGGGGATTGTCACGCTCAATGGCAAACTTGCGGAAAAGTTTGCCAATCGTCCTGTGCAGATTTGCTTTAACAAAGCAAGAACAGCGGTACAAATTACTTGTGTGGAAAAAGGAAATCCATTGGGTATCACATTCCCGAAAAATGGGAGGAAAAAGCTGGTCAATGCCTGTGAACTGTTGCAGGAACGGGTTGTTTTTCCAGCCGTATTCCAAAACAATACTCCAATAGAAAAAGACAAATGGAGAGGAGCGCTGGCGCCAAACCCTATGCAATCCTCTTTGCACGCTACCCAGAACAAAAAGAAGAAATAGATTCTTTGCCGGATAAATACTATGAAATAATAGCAGACTTTCCTTTTACAAAGGAAACGTATGGAATGGAGAAGGAGGATTTTCTCCATACACTGGTTTGCCTGTGCCTGGAAGCAAACCAGAAGAAACTGCCCACAGGCACATTCCAAAGTCTTGCCCGCCGAAAGATCGGTTTGGAACTTGCGAAACGAAAGCGGGAAAATGGGATGCTGTATTGCAAATATAGGAACCTTTACCTAGATAAATGCTACGCAGAAAGCAGAAGCCCACTGCTTTCCTGGATGGATTTCAGCGATTACCTGGATTGGCAATAATATCAGGCAGGCATTTTACGAGCCGGAGAATGTCCCAAAGTGAAAATTTTTTAGACAATACGAAAAGAACAAAGCCACCCGGTATTCCCGATGAATGCCGGGTGGCTTTGTGGAAGGGGTGTGGATATTTCTGTTCCGCTCTTCTTCAAAATCCACTTCCCGCATTTTCATGGTATAAATTCCGGGTAACGGAAAAAGATAATTCCGCTGCGGGGCGGGTTTCGGGGTGTTGGGCGGAAATGGGACTTTACACCGCTTTTCCAATCTGTTATAATATGCCCATGCTGGAAACGTCGAAAAGTGCCTTTGTGCCCAGGGCGTTTCCTTGGGAAGGAGCATATACGATGAGATGTCCTTTTTGTGGAGAACAGGAAAGCAAGGTAGTCGATTCCCGCCGCTCGGAAGATGGGCTTAGCATTCGCCGCCGCCGGGAGTGCGCTGGCTGCGGTCATCGGTTCAATACCTATGAAATGGTGGAGACTTTGCCAATTCTTGTGGTAAAACGCAATGGTTCCCGGCAGAATTTTGATAGAAACAAGATCGTAAACAGTATGATCCGTGCCTTTGACAAGCGCAAGGCTGATATTGTAGAGCTGGAGCGGATCGCCAGCGAGATAGAGCAAAGCATCCAGAATTCCATGGAGCGGGAAGTCACCACTGAGCGTCTGGGAGAGATGGTCATGGCCAAGTTGAAGCCGGTGGACGAAGTGGCCTATATCCGTTTCGCGTCTATCTACCACCAGTTCCAGGATGCCAGAAGCTTTATGTCGGAAATCAGCCAATTCCTGGAGGAAAAATGATACTCACAAATATACAACCCACAGAGCCGAAGCTGGACATTGATGCCATCAAAAAGTTGCTCGATGGTATGGATCCGGCCCAGGTGCTTCCACAGATGGACAGCATTTTCTCCAAAATTACGCTCATATGCCGGGTCTGCATTATGGCTGGCCCTGTTGTGCTTTTGATTTTGGGTTTGTGCTATCTGCTGCTGGTGCCGAAGGAGGCCAACTACTACTTTGGCTACCGTACCTTTTTTGGTATGGGCAGCATTCATGCCTGGCGATTCACCCAGCGTATTGCGGGGATGACCCTGGGAGCGCTGGGGCTGGTTCTCACCATTGTCATGGCAGTAATCAGTCTGGGCTTCCCGTCGATGGATATCAGCGCTATGGCCTGGTTGACGGTAAAGTGCCTGCTGTGGCAGCTGGGACTTGTGGCGCTGGCCACCTTGGCAATCAATGCCCTGGTCATGTTCTGGTTCAACCGGAAGGGCGAGCTGCGGCGCAGACCGCAAAAATAAGAAAAAACAGGAGACAGAAGGGCATTCCTCTTCTGTCTCCGTTTTTTATGGCGTTATTTCACCTGTCACACCGTCGGCGTGTAACCCGGTGATGGTTACCTCCCGGCGGCAGTTGTGCAGGTTTTCGCCGGGGGTGTATACCTTGGCATAGTTAGGGGCGTGGCCGGTATAGAAGCCATCCGCCGGCATCTCAAAGAGCACTTCCTGCCGGGTTCCAATCAGGCTTTCCAGGAAGTTTTTGTGCATTTGCTCCGCTATGGCAATGGCCTGGCGGCTGCGTGCTTCCTTCACCGCATTGCCCAGCTGGCCGGGCATGGTGTCCGCCGGGGTGCCGGGGCGGCGGGAATAGGGGAAGATGTGCATATCCGCAAAGGCACACTTTTGGATGAATTCCAGGCTTTGGGCGAATTCTTCTTCAGTTTCCCCGGGGAAGGCAACGATCATATCCGTGGTGATGGCGCAGCCGGGGAAATACTTGCGCAGCAGTGTCACGCTTTCATAATAGCGGGCGGTATCGTATTTCCGGCGCATCCGCTGCAGCACGGTGTCGCAGCCGGATTGCATACTCAGGTGGAACTGGGGACACAGGTTGCTGTATACTGCCAGCCGGGAGCAAAAGTCCTGGGTGACAATCCGGGGTTCCAGACTCCCAAGACGGATCCGCAGCCCGGGAACATGGGCACACAGCGCCGCCAGCAGGTCTGTCACCGGAGGCTTGCCCGGAAGATCCACACCCCAGCTGGCAATCTCGATGCCTGTGACCACGATTTCCTGGTAGCCCTGCTGCTCCAGAAGATTTGCCTGCTCCAGTGCTGTTTCCAGAGGAACAGAACGCACCGGCCCCCGGGTATAGGGGATGATGCAGTATGTGCAGAAATTTACGCAGCCGTCCTGTACCTTCAGCATGGCACGGGTACGTTCTTCCAGACCGCCGGGGGGCAGAATTTCAAATTCCCGGCGGCGCAAAGCGTTGTCCAGAGCATCCGCGTGAGCCTTTCCTTCCAATGCCAGCAGAAGATTGTCCAGAAATTCCTGCCGGCCACCGGAGCCACCCAGAACATCCACGCCCAGTTCTTTTACGGTTTGTGGGGCATGCTGAGTATAGCATCCGCACACGCCGATGATGGCATCGGGATTGTCCCGGCGGCAGCGGCGGATGATTGCCCGGTTCTTTTTGTCCGCGACAGCAGTTACAGAGCAGGTGTTGATCACATAAGCATCGCAGCGTTCCTCAAAGCGGCCGATGGTATGTCCCAAATTGTGCAGCAGCTGCTCCATGGCCTGGGTTTCATATTGATTGGTTTTGCAACCCAATGTGTAAAAAGCAATTCGCATTTTGTTAAAATCGCCAATTTCATTGGCGTCCCCTTGTAATAATCAGCCAAACCGACAATTGCTTTTGTACAAAGTTCTGGTATAATATTTGTGAATTATCAATTCAGGCTATTCAATACTATTATACACGAGAAAGTTGTGTTTGTACAGATGCAGGAGGTTATTATGCAGGAATTTAACATACGCCTTCGCTCTGTGCGGGATGTCAATAATTTTGTAGCCTTGGCCGCACCACTGTTTCGGGTGTCTCTCACCGATGGAGAGCGTACCGTGGATGGGAAGAGCTTTATGGAGATTTTCTGCCTGCGTCTTTCCTCTCCCCTTACGGTTCGCGCCGAATGCTCCGAAGAAGAATTTACCCGTTTCTACCAGGGAACCCAGTGTTTCCTGGCCTGATACCGGCTTTACAGCACCGCTTTGGGAATACCCGGGGCGGGTTTTTCTTTCCTTTTTCGGAAGTTTATGCTATACTGAAAGAACAAACAGAGCAGAGGTTTCTTTTATGACAAAAATTATTTTCTTTGATATTGACGGTACCCTTATCGATTTCGGCAAAGGGGCGCCCAGTCCCCGGGTGGTGGAGACACTGAACCGTTTGCAGCAAAACGGGATCCGGATCTGCCTGGCCACAGGCCGCTGCCCGATTATCATTCCGGATATGGGAGGTGTTCAGTTCGATGCCTGCCTGGCCTTCAATGGTTCGCTGTGCTTCCGGGGGGACGAAGTGATTCATTCCAATCCGCTTCTTGCCGAGGATGTACAGACCATTATTGAAAATGGCCGCCGGATGAAGCGGCCGGTTTCCCTGGCAACCAGGGACCGGATCGTTGCCAACGGCAATGGGGGTGATCTGGCGGAATACTATCGGGTAGTCAAGCTGGAACTGAAGGAGACACCGGATTTCGACCAGGTGATCCGCCAGCCGGTTTACCAGTTTATGGTAGCTGCCCGGCCGGAGGAATACGACCAGCTGATTGCCGGAACCCGAAACGCGAAAATCGTTGCCTGGTGGGACAGAGCTGTGGACATCATCCCCGGCAATGGGGACAAGGGTGTGGGCATCCGGAAAATTCTGGAATATTTCCACATTGACCCCAAGGATGCCATGGCTTTTGGCGATGGCGGCAACGATATAGAGATGCTTCAGGCGGTAGGTACCGGTGTGGCCATGGGCAATGCCGGAGACAAGGTGAAGGCCGCGGCAAGCCAGGTATGCGCCAGCGTCTCCGAAGACGGTGTGTACAGCTATTGCCTGGAGCATGGCCTGATTTAAAAAAGAGAAAGAAATTCACGGTTCTTCATACTTTCTCCATTTTTATCTGTTAGAATGAAAGAAAAAACTTGGGGGAATTCTATGAAAAATTTGCGTGAACAATTGAGTCTGAAAACCTTTTTAATGCTTTTTGTGGCGGGCTGTATCAATGCCTTTGGCGTAACGGTGTTTTTGGCGCCGGTCAACCTATACGACAGCGGTATTTCCGGAACGGCGATTCTGCTGTCCCAGCTTACGCCTCCGCAGTGGTCACTGTCTGTGTTTTTGCTGCTGCTGAACTTCCCGCTGTTTCTGTTCGGCTATAAGCGGCAGGGAATGGTATTTACCATCTATTCTCTGTTTGCCGTCACCACTTACTCCTGGGCATCCTGGATGATCACAGATGTTCTCCCCATCGATGTAAGCATGGCCTCCCCACTGGCGGGAGAAGATCTGCTGCTGTGCGCCCTGTTTGGCGGCATCATTTCCGGTGTGGGCAGCGGCCTTACCATCCGCAATGGCGGTGCCATCGATGGCATCGAAGTGATGGCAGTTACCTTTGCCAAAAAGCTGAATGTCACGGTGGGTACCTTTGTTATGGCCTATAACGTGCTGCTGTACATCGTCTGCGGCATGGTGCTGGACAGCTGGATTCTTCCTCTTTACTCCATTGTCACTTATACTGCCGGACTGAAAGCGGTGGACTTCATCGTAGAGGGTATCGACCGCTCGAAAGCGGTGATGATCGTGACCAACGAGCCGGAGGAGGTAAACCAGGCGCTTCTGGCGGAGTTTGAGTGCGGCACCACCAAAATTGCTGCCACCGGCGGCTACTCCAATGCGGATAAGACCATCATCTATTTTGTGGTAAACCGCTTCCAAATCTCCCGTGTTCGCCACCTGATCCGCTCCATCGATCCCAAAGCCTTTGTAACCATCACCGAAGTGGCTGATGTGTTCAAGGCCAACGACTAAGAGTTGTTCAGAGCCTGATTCTTTATAATAACCCACCCGGGGCAGCGCTTTGCAGGGCTGCCCCGGGTGTTTTTTTAGAAAAAAACGCTGAGCCTGGCCGTGGCAGACGGCAGGCTCAGCGGGGGGATGGCAGTGTTGATCTTATGAAAAAGCCGGGTTATCTGTGGGAGCCCAGGAAGAAGACGGAGAGGGTTCCGGGGCCGGAGTGGGCACCGATTACCGCACCTACGTAGTTGATATACACCTGGGGCACGCCGTACTGGGTTTTGAGCAGATCTGCCAGAGTGTTGGCATCCTCTATGCAGTCTCCATGGGAAATGAACATCACAGGGTTTTCATATCCTGCGGAGAGTTCCCCTACTTTCCGGGCGAGAGCCTGGATGGCAGCCTTGCGGCCACGCACCTTGCTCATGCTGATCAGATGCCCTTCATCGTCCATGTGCAGCACCGGCTTGATGGAGAGCATCGTGCCCATCACGGCAGTTGCGGCGCTGATACGTCCACCCCGCTTTAAGTACATCAGGTCATCCACGGTAAACCAGTGGCACAGATGCAGCCGGTTTTCCTCCACCCAGTTTGCCAGTTCTTCCAGCTCCATTCCGGCATCCCGCTTTTTGCAGGCGTGGTAGACCAGCAACCCCTGTCCCAGGGAGGCGCTCAGGCTGTCTATTACCCGGATTTTTCGCTGGGGATAGAGTTCCGCCAGCTCCCGGGCGGCGATTTCAGCGGACTGGTAGGTAGTGGACAGGCCGGAAGAAAAGCAGATGGCCAGCACATCCTGCCCCTGCTTGAGTATGGCCTCCATGTCCTGTTGCCATTGCTGGGGATTGACGGCAGCGGTGCTGGCGGTTTCTCCTGCCCGCAGCCCCTGGTACAGTTCTGCCAGGGTTTCGTCGTTTTTATCCGGATAACTGCTGCCCCGGAAGGTTACGGTCAGCGGGACGCTGGTCAGCCCCAGCTGGTCATAGCCCTGACGGGTAAAGTCGCAACAGGAATCGGTGATGATTTGGTAAGACATGGTTTCCTCTCCTCATTTCCTATGGGTGATGGGAAGGGGAGCACCCCTTCCAGCAATATCTGCTATTATATCCCTTCCTGGGGGAAATGTCACCCTACATTGGGAATATTACGGGTTTCTCCCGGGAGAATTGGGATTCTACCGGGAGTAGAATCACGTTTTCTGCTTTTTTTGCAGGGAAGCAATGAGAAGAAGTGCCCACAAAAACAGGGACACCGCCCAGTTTTTGGTGCAGTACATTGGGCTGGAGACAATGGTGAGCAGGCTGTTGCACACACCTGCCAGGGTGTCTCCTGTCGGGGCGGTGACGATGGCCAGAATCAGCGCCAACACGGTCAGCACCAGGGACAGGGCGCTCAGGCAGCGGATGCGTTTCAGCTCCCGGCTGTCCTGCTCCCGGAGGGCAAAAATCAGCAATATCCCGGGGGGTACGAAAAACAAAAGCGCTGTGGCGCTGAGCAGAGCCTGTATGCCCTGGGTGCGCTCGGTGATAAAGCCCAGACAGGCACACAGCAGAAAGGCGAAGAGCCAAAGAATATGCAAAATTTGTTTGCGCATAGGTGTTCTCCTTGTGTAAGGGTTTGGCGGGGCTTTCCGAAGAGCCGGAAAGCGGACTCCAGTTTACATATGGGTTACAGGGCAGCGAGCAGAGCCTGGGCGTCCAGGCAAATGTCCTGCCTGCCCAGCTTGTCCCAGCGGAATTCCGCTGCCAGTTCCCCGGCGGAGATAGGAGCGGAGGTTTCCGTCAGACCGGCGCTTTTTGCCAGGATTCCCAGCAGTGCCTCCGGGGTAGTGTGCAGGCGCAGGCAGCCCATATCCAGATCCTTGTCCCGCTTGCTGAGCCGCCGGCCATCGGGGGCCAAAAGCATGGGGACGTGGGCATACTCCGGGTGAGCAAAGCCGAAGCGCTCCTGCAGGAACATCTGCCGGGGAGCGGAGCTGAGCAGATCGGAGCCACGTACTACCTGATTCACACCGGCTTCTCCGTCGTCAACGGTTACGGCCAGCTGGTAGACATATACACCGTCGGCACGGCGCACCACCATGTCACCGCAGTCTGTGGCCAGATTCATGGAGAAATGCCCTTGAATTTTGTCCTCCACCGTCCAGAGCCTGTCCGGAACCTGCACCCGCCAGGCGGGGAGCCGGGTTTGAGCCTGTCTCTGCTCCTGGGTGAGATTCCGGCAGGTGCCGGGATATACATAGGTGCCGTCACTTAAATGGGGGGCGTTGACACTGTGCAGCTGGCTGCGGGTGCAGTAGCAGGGGTAGAGGAGCCCCTCCTCCCGGAGTTGCTCAAAATACCGGTCGTATACTTTCCCCCGCTGGCTTTGGGGCGGCATCTCCCAGTCCCAGGTCAGTCCCAGCCAGGTGAGATCCTGGCGAAGAACCTGGCCAAATTCGGCACTGGTGCGCTGGGTATCCAGATCCTCCATCCGCAGAACCATCTGCCCGCCCAGGGATTTTACGCTGAGCCAGGCAATCAGCCCGGCAAATACGTTGCCCAGGTGCATCCGGCCGGAGGGAGTGGGGGCGAAGCGCCCAACGGGAGTCAGCGTATCCATAGGTACCACCACCAAAACAGCGCCGCAATGCCCAGAAGTTCCAGGGCTATGGCAAATTTCAGGCCGACATAATGCTTCTTTTCCGGTGTCTCCGGCGGGCATTCCGGCTCCTGGTTCCGGGGTTGGGGAAAGTCCCAGTCCTGAAGCTCCTGTTCTTCTATATAATTTTGGGACAGAGGCAGGCGGTCATCGTCTTCCCACTCCATGGGCAGATAGCCGTCCTCAGGAAACGCCTCTTCCGGCAGCGTCTCCTCCGGCTGCTCCGCGGCCAGAAGCTCCTGCTGCAAGCGCTCCAGCTCTTTTCTGGGATTGTCAAACATGATGCTCCTCCTTTTGATAAGGGCGTAAAAACCGGCACAGGGCCGGATCGGGGGCTGCTTTGGCAAGAGAAGCTCCCGTGTCCCCTATCTTACCGCAAAGCGGCGGGAAAGTAAAGAGAAAACCGCCGTTGACACCGGCGGGAGAACTTGGTATAGTGAAAGAAAAACACCTGGGAGGGTATATCATGGAATACCGGATCGAGCACGATTCTATGGGACAGATGCGGGTACCCGCAGATAAATATTGGGGCGCACAGACCCAGCGCTCTGTGGAAAATTTCCCCATTGGCGTGGGGGCAGAGCCGATGCCCCGGGAGATTATCCATGCCTTTGGCATTTTGAAAAAAGCGGCCGCTCAGGCAAACGCTCAGCTGCGGCCGGAGAAAATGACCCGGCAGAAGCTGGATGCCATTTGCGGGGCAGCGGATGAAGTCATTGGCGGCAAACTGTGGGATCATTTCCCTCTGGTGGTATGGCAGACCGGTTCCGGAACCCAGTCCAATATGAACGCCAACGAGGTCATTGCCGGGCGGGGAAACGCCATTGCCGGGAGCAAGCTCCTGCACCCCAATGACGATGTGAACATGTCCCAGTCCTCCAACGATACCTTCCCAACGGCAATGCACATTGCCGCTGTGCTGGCGCTGGAGGAGCGGGTGATTCCTGCCATCGATGTGCTGTGTGCCGCCTTTGCACGGCTGGAGGAGGAAAACCAGGGCGTTGTCAAGTCCGGCCGTACCCACCTGCAGGACGCAACCCCCATCTCCTTCTCTCAGGAAATTTCCGGCTGGCGTACCAGCCTGGAGCGGGACCGGGAGCTGATTTTGCTGGCGCTGCCGCCTCTGCGGGAGCTGGCGCTGGGAGGAACGGCGGTAGGCACCGGACTGAATGCCCCTGCGGGCTTTGACGCACTGGTGGCGGAAAAGGTATCCACGCTGACAGGCAGGGACTTTGTCACCGCCGCCAACAAGTTCCACGCCCTCACTTCCAAGGATGAGCTGGTATTTGCCCATGGAGCCTTGAAGGCGCTGGCCTGCGACCTGATGAAAATTGCCAATGACATCCGCTGGCTTGCCTCCGGCCCCAGAGACGGCCTGGGAGAGATCTATATCCCGGAGAACGAGCCCGGTTCCTCCATTATGCCCGGCAAGGTGAATCCTACCCAGTGCGAGGCGGTCACCATGGTGGCGGTGCAGGTGATGGGCAACGATGCCGCTGTCGGCATTGCTGCCAGCCAGGGCAATTTCCAGCTGAATGTATTTATGCCGGTGCTGGCCTATAATTTCCTCCAGTCCGCCCGCCTGCTCAGCGAGGCGATGCTCTCCTTCCACGACCGGTGTGTGGTGGGCATCCGGGCCAACCGGGAGAAGATGGCCTATAATCTGCACAATTCCCTGATGCTGGTCACAGCCCTGAACCCTTACATCGGCTATGAAAACGCTGCCAAAACCGCAAAGAAGGCGTACAAGGAGAATATTTCCCTGAAAGAGGCCTGTGTGGCGCTGGGATTTTTGACTCCGGAGAAATTTGACCAGGTTTTCCATCCGGAGCAGATGATTTAACCCTTGCTTTTTCCGCGTATCTAACATATAATCACTGTACCACCTGAAAGGAGCCCATAACATGGACAACGAAATTCTGGAAAACGAAGAGGAAGTCAGCATCCTCAGCCTGACCGATGAAAACGGTGTGGAAACCGAGTTTGAGTATCTGGATTGCATCGAATACCAGGGCAAGGAATACCTGGTGCTCATGCCCAACGAGGATGGCGCTACTGACATTGTCATCCTGGAAGTAGAGCCTGTGGACGAGGAGACCGAAAACTACCTGTCCGTCCAGGACGAAGAGCTGCTCAACGCCGTGTACGACATCTTCAAGGAAAAGTACAAGGACGTCCTCACCTTCGAGGAGTAAGAAAAACGCCCGTCGCATTCTGCCTGTGTGGCAGCAGCGGCGGGCGGATTTTTTTGCTTACCTTACGGAACGGGCATACTCCGTGGGGGTGATGCCGAACTTCTCCTTGAACTGGCGGGAGAAATGGTGTACAGTGGAATACTGCAGGGCAGCGGCGATTTCCGTAAAGTTCAGATTGTTTTCCCGGATCATCTGTTTGCTTTCCTGCAATTTGATCCGGCGGATGTATTCACCCGGGGAGATTTGCAGGTTCTTTTGGAACAGCACCGTCAGATAGCTGGGGCTGACATCCACTTGCTGGGCGATGAGCTTTACGGAAAGCTTCTCCCGGATGTGGGTGGAGATATACTGCTGGGCATGGCGGATGATCTCGTTTTCGTTGTGTACCGTGTTACTGCCCTGGAGCTTGGCACCGGTGGGATTCAGTGCTTCCCGCAGCAGCACCAGCAGGAGCATGGTCAGCTGCGCCATGAGCATGTCGGTGGCGAAGGGATCTGTCCGCTCCTGGGTACGCAGCATCTGCTGCAGCAGGGTCACGGCCTCCTGGGGAACAGCCAGCTTCCGGTTGTACAGGCTGGACAGGTCGCCCCCTTCCACATCGAAAGAGATGGTGACGAACCGGGGGGCTACCCCAATATCGGCATATTGCATGTGCCACTGGTTGGGGGCATAGAGCATGGCATCTCCCTGGTGTAGCAGCCGATCCTGGCCGTCTACCACGGAGTGCAGCGCACCCTGATCCACATAGGTCAGCTCCGGCATGGGGTGAGACTCACCGGGGAAGAGGAATCCCTGTTCCTTCTCCTGATAGAAGAAGGTATAGATGCCCAGTACACGCATCTGGCTGTCTATGCGGATGCTCCGGCTGGCCCGGGAGCCGATCCGCTCCGGGGGAACCTCGGCAGAGAGGGTGACGGTGGCTTCTTCTTTGTATACGCTGAGAGAAAACAGAACATTTTTGGGAATGGAAACGGATTTGTCCAGATAATAGTGGCTGTAGTTCGTGCCGTCGCGGCTGACGGACAGCACACACATATCCCCGCTGCAGGTAAGCAGCGTATCTGCCTGCGCCCGATAGACGGAGGCTTCCATTTGGGTCAGCTTCATCTGAACCGCATTTTTAGGGGTGGAATGGCTCCCCTGAGCCCGCTCGGGCAGTACCGTGCCGAAGCCCTGGAAATTGACCTGATTCAGATTTTGGATCACTGGGCGGATGCTCCTTCCTGATTGGCCGGGCGCACTGCGCGGCGCTTTTGGTACCATTTTGCGCTGCGCGGCGGTTCCCCTGCCGCATGATCTGGTGAACGATAATATTATACAAGATAGAATAGAAAATGGCAAATGATAAATAGACAAATTTTTGCGATTCTTTCTGTACATTCTGTCAAAAGCCCGGGGACTTTGTGAAAGCCTACAAAAACAGGATGCGTTTTTTGTGTGTTTTGCCATAAGAACCGTTTGTCCACGGCTGGAAATACTTATTTTACAATTTGACGAAAATAATCATTGAAATCTCACTCGCTTTCGTGTATAATGTCACTGTTCGAGTTTTGTGACCATCGGACAAATTTACCTCTGGAGAGCGGAGGCTTTCCCGAAAGGAGCTATTTTCGACTATGTACACTGTTAATGCTATTCGTAACATCTGCCTGCTGGGCCACAGCGGAAGCGGCAAGTCCGCCTTGGCAGAGAGCCTGCTGTATATGACCGGAGCCATCGACCGGATGGGCAAGAACGCAGACGGAAATACCGTCAGCGACTATGATCCGGAAGAAGTCCGTCGTAATATTTCTATTTCTACCTCTGTCATTCCCGTAGAGTACCACAATACCAAGATCAACATTCTGGATACTCCGGGTGCCTTCGATTTCTCCGGTGCCGCTATGGAGGCTCTGCGTGCTTCCGATGCCGCCATTCTGGTTCTGTCCGCAAAGGACGGTATCACCGTCGGCTTTGAGAAGGCCTGGGCTTACTGCGAAGAGCGCAATATGCCCCGCTTTGTTTACATCTCTAAGGTAGACGAAGACAATTCCGACTACAATGCGACCTTCAATGCCCTGCGTGAGCGCTATGGCAATAAGATCGCTCCCGTTATCGTTCCCATTTGGGATGCCTCCCACAAGGTTACCGGCATCATCGATGTACTCAATAAGCGTGCTTACGAGATGCAGAACCTGAAGCGTGTGGAGATTGAAGTTCCGGAGGATAAGCTCTCCGTTATCGATGAATTCAACGATGCGCTGAAGGAAGCCGTTGCCGAGACCGACGAGGCTCTGATGGATCGCTTCTTCGAAGGCGATGCCTTTACTTATCGTGAAATGATCACCGGTCTGCACCAGGGCGTGAAGGAACTGAGCCTGTTCCCCGTGCTGTGCGGTTCCGGTACCACCTGCCTGGGCAGCCTGATGCTGATGGATCACATTGTGGATCTGCTCCCCAACCCTGTGGAAGGCAACTATCACAAGGCCACCACCGCCGATGGCAAGGTGGAGGAGTTCGTGGTTTCTCCCGGCGGCGTGCCCGCTGCCTTCGTATGGAAGACCGTTTCTGACCAGTACGGCAAGTACTCCTTCGTCAAGGTACTTTCCGGCGAGATCACTGCCGATACCACTCTGGTCAATTCCCGTACCGGCGAGACCGAGAAGCTTGGCCGCCTGTATGTAATGTGCGGCAAGAAGAATACCGAAGTAAAGGCACTGGCCTGTGGCGACATTGGTGCCATCGGCAAGATGGACAAGGTAAAGACCGGCGATACCCTGTGCGACCCCAGAAAGGTTGTCAGCCTGAAGCAGATCCCCTATGCCGCTCCCTGCTACTCTATGGCCATTGCGCCTAAGGTAAAGGGTCAGGACGAGAAGGTTGGCACCGGCCTGAACCGTCTGAACGAGGAAGATCCCTCCT
>CAZCRO010000059.1:0-13916 GCA_964501115.1 uncultured Oscillospiraceae bacterium | reverse complement strand
ACACCTTTTTGAGGTTGGTTGATGTGGTTTTCCTTTTCGGCGCATTTTGCAACGCACCCTTCTTTGACAAACCGAGGCCACCTTTTGCGATTGCTGAAGGCAGCTCTATTTCAGCCGAATCGGCCGGTGATATAGTCCCGGGTGCGGGTATCCTGGGGGGCGGAGAAGAAAGAGGCGGCATCGGCGTGTTCGATCAGCTCGCCCAGCAGGAAGAAGGCGGTGTGATCGGACACTCTGGCCGCCTGCTGCATATTGTGGGTCACCATCACGATGGTGTAGCGCTGTTTCAGCGACAGCAGCAGCTCCTCAATCTTTCCCGTGGAAATGGGGTCCAGCGCCGATGTCGGCTCATCCATCAGCAGCACCTCCGGCTCCACGGCCAGTGCCCGGGCGATGCACAGCCGTTGCTGCTGGCCGCCGGACAGCCCCAGGGCACTTTTTTTCAGGCGATCCTTGACTTCGTCCCAGATGGCCGCCCGGCGCAGGGAGGATTCCACAATCTCATCCAGCTTTCCCCGGGCGGTGATGCCATGGGTTCTCGGCCCATAGGCTACATTGTCATAGACGCTCATGGGAAAGGGATTTGGCTTTTGAAATACCATCCCCACCTGACGACGCAGCTGATTCACATTCACACCGGGCGCATATATGTCCTCTCCCCGGTAGCACACGCTGCCGGAAATGCGCACATTCGGAACCAGATCATTCATCCGGTTCAGCGTTCTCAAAAAGGTGGATTTTCCGCAGCCGGAGGGGCCGATCAGCGCCGTCACGCTCTGATCCGGTATCTCCATCCATACATTTTTCAGTGCCTGGCTATTGCCGTACCACAGGTTCAAATCCTTCACATTTAAAATGCACATGTTCAGCCTTTCCTTTCATAATGCTTTGCCAGCAGGCTGACGCACAGGTTGATGCCCACTGTAAGCAGCATCAAAATGGCAGCGATGGCAAAGGCCACATCGAATTCCGCATCCACTTTCGCATACAGATACAGCGCAACGGTCAGCGTGGCTCCGGCGCTGGTCAATCCCTTCCAGAAGCCATTCAGGCTGTGAGCAAAACCCGCCGTGAAAAACAGCGCCGCAGACTCTCCCAGAATCCGTCCTACGCACAGTATGCAGCCGGTGACAATGCCATCCACACACCCGGGCAGCACCACGGTACGGATGACCCGCCACTTTCCTGCCCCCAGGGCAAACGCTCCTTCCCGATAGGACTGGGGAACCGTTTTCAGGCTCTCCTGGGTGGTACGCAAAATAGTCGGCAGGTTCATAATCACCAGTGTCAGCGCACCGGACAGCAGGCAGGAGCCCAGGTGATTGGAAAACACCAGCATGCCCACCAGACCGTAAATAATAGAGGGAATGCCGGACAACGTCTCTGTAGCGTAAACAATCACCGCCACCAGCTTCCGGTTGGCGGCATATTCATTCAGATAAATGGCCGCCCCCACGCCCAGCGGTAGCACCAGAAGCAGCGTTGCCACCACGATATACAAGGTATTGACAATATTGGGCAGGATGCCGATCCGCCCGGAGAGATAGCTTACGCCGGTGGACAACAGCTCCCAGGTCACATAGGGAAGCCCCCGGAGCAGCACATATCCCACCAGGAACAAAACCAGCGCCCCCAAAGCGATGGCCGCCAGGGTCATGCCCGCTTTCCGGGCGGCAATATACCGGCGGCGTTTTGCTGGAAGCTTTTGCTCTAGCATGCGCCCGCCTCCTTTCCGCCTTTCAGAAAGAAGTTCAGCACTCCGTTTACCAGCAGGATAAACAGGAACAGTACCAGCGCAATGGAAAACAGCGCCTGGCGCTGCAGGCCGCCGGAATAGGCCATTTCACTGCCGACGATCGTCGTCAGGAAATGGACACTCTGGAAAGGAGAATCCGGCATATTGGGCGCGCTTCCGCAGACCATCATCACCGCCGTGGCTTCTCCAATCGCCCGACCTACGCCCAGTACCACCGCCGTGGCGATGCCGCTGCTTGCCGCCGGGACGGATACCCGGAAACAGGTCTCTACCGGCGTGGCTCCCAGAGCCAGGGAGGCATCCTCGTATTCCCTGGGCACTGCCTCCAGTGCCGTTACGGAGACCTTGATAATAGACGGCAGCACCATCACCGCCAGCACCATCATGGCCACCAGCAGGCAGGCGCCATCTGCCAGGGAAAAAGCTTTGCGAATGCCAGGTACCAGCACCATCATGCCAATCAGGCCATAGACCACCGAGGGGATTCCCGCCAGCAGGCTCACAGCCTGCTGCAAAAGTGCTTTCAGCCATCCGGGAGCCAGTTTTGCCACATACACAGCAGCAAAGAAGCCTACAGGAAGCCCCAGCAAAACTGCCCCCGCCGTACCATAGAAACTGGTCAGCAAGAAGGGGAGAATGCCCAGTTTTTGCTCCTCCAGAGCAGAATTCCATTCTTTTCCCAAAAGGAAATTCCACAAGCCGATCTGCCGGATCGCCGGGATGCCGGAAATCACCAGATAAACCGTTATCAGCAGCACGCACCCAACCGTTACCAGCCCAAGCGCCAGAAACACCCCATGCAGGAGTGTTTCCGTGCTGTGCCGGGGTGCTTTCACACCGGTACCCATCAGGAATTGGCAGGTACCACACCTGCGGCGGTAATCAGCTCACCTACCTTGCCGGAGGTAGCGTAGTCATAGAAGCTCTGGGCAATTTCAGACAGAGCCTCTCCGGTTCTTGTTACCAGTACGAAGGGGCGCTGCACCTGATAAGTGCCATCCTTCACGGTCTGTTCGCTGGGAAGCACGCCTTCCACCGCAATTGCCTTTACGCTGTCCTTCAGGGAGGCCAGGGAGGCATAGCCGATGGCATTGGGGTTGGCACCCACAGTGGCAATTACATCGCCGGTGGAGGAAAGCTCCTGACGATACTGGCAGGCATCCTTTGTGCCGGTGATGCTTTCAAAACCATCCCGGGTTCCGGAATTGGCTTCCCGGCCGATACGGACAATTTCTCCGTCTTCGCCGCCGACTTCACTCCAATTGGTGATTTTTCCGGTGTAAATATCTCCGATCTGTTCCAGCGTCAGGTCAGACACCGGGTTTTCCGGATGCACGATCACCGCAATGCCGTCGTAGCCCAGCACCGTCTGGGTCAGGCCGGAATCCAGCTCCTCCTGTTTCAGGCTGCGGGAGCTGAGGCCGATGTCACACCGTCCCTCCTGTACGGCCTTGATGCCGGTACCGGAGCCGGTGGGGTTATAGGTCACGCTTATGCCCGCATTCTCCGCCTGGAAGGCTTCCCCCAGCACACCAATCACTTTTTCCATAGAGGTGGAGCCATCGGTGGATACGGTTCCGCTCTTTTTGGCAGCGCCAACGGTGGTAGCTGCTTCTCCACTCTTGCCGGCACAACCGGCCAGACTGGCCAGAAGCAATACCGCTGCCATAACAAATGCCATTTTCTTTTTCATTTTCATACACTCCTTGTTTTCAGTGCGAATCTTCCCTCCCGGAATTTTCTCTCCGGGTATTCGCTTTCTTGTGATCTTCTGTTCACGCTGCCCATGATACAAGGTGTATGTAAAGTCAGAAAGGAAGGTTTTGTAAAATGAACGTCAAATTTTTCAAAAAAGCCGGGGCTTCTCACATTTGCGCAGAAGCCCCGGCTGAGGTATTTTATTTTTTCTTTTTTCCACCCTGGATAAAATCGATCAGCCAGGAGGAGATGGTCACCGTCACCAGAGAGTAAGCAATGCGCCGGAAGGGAATGTAGGTCAGAGACAGTCCCAGAACCGTCAAATCGGTGAACAAGTAGGCAAGGGAAACCCGCAGCCCCGTAAAGCGGGAAATGGACAATGCCAGCGCATCGTCACCACCGGAGGAACCGCCCTGCCGCACCACAAGCCCCACACCGACACCCACGAACAGCGCTCCCAGAACCGCCGCCAGCAGGGGCTGACCGGAAAGATCCGGCAAAACCGGAGGACGCAGCTCCCAGAGCTTAAAGAACCCGGACACGCAGGCCGTAGACACCACGGACCACTTGATAAAAGCAGAGCCAAGAATTTTCAGTGCCAGCAGATAGCAGGCAATATCCAGCACCGGCGTGACCAGGGAGGCAGGCAGCGCCGTCCAGTAGTGAACCAGCAGTACTGTGCCCAGCACGCCGCCCTCTGTAATGCCGCACTGCTGGTGGACATTGTATAAACCGAAGGACGCAATAGCAGCTCCCAAAACGATGAGCCCCAGACGCCTCCAGGAAAAATCAGGTAAAATTTTCGAAAATGCTGTGGATACTTTTTGTTTCAATTTGGTTTTAGCCTCACTTTGTTGTTGAATTCCGGTTTTTTCGTGTTTCCACATCCGGTTTCCCCAGTATAGCACAGATTGCCCGGCAACACAAGAGCCGGGGCAGGGTTTTGCTCTTTTTTCCGGTATTGACACAGCCTGTCTAATGATGTAGACTATTATTGCAGTCTACATCATTAGACAAAGGAGGCATCCATATGGATATTCCAAAAATCCACGAGAGTGAATACCGGTTCTGCCTGATTCTCTGGGAGGAGGAGCCGGTCAGCACGGTAAAGCTTGTGCAGCTGTGCCGGCAGCAGCTGGGATGGAAAAGAACCACCACCTATACCGTTATCAAGCGTCTGGGAGAGCGGGGCGTTGTGCAAAACCAAAACGGCACCGTTACCTCTCTGGTATCCAAAGAGGATGCCCAGGCGGTGGAAATCGACGAGCTGGTGGAGAAAAAATTCCAGGGCTCCCTGCCGGCCTTTGTCGCCGCCTTTACCAGACGGCAAACCCTTTCCCCCGGGGAACTGGATGAACTGCAAAGCATGATCGACCGCATCCGCAAAGGAGGCAACCCATGAGCACCATCTTTTTGGACATCGTAAACAGGAGCATCAGCGCAAGCTGGCTCATTCTGGCTGTGCTGCTGTTTCGGATTCTCCTGAAAAAAGCCCCCAGATGGATACACGTTTTGCTGTGGGGTATCGTTGCCCTTCGGCTGCTGTGTCCCTTCTCTTTGGAAAGCACCTGGAGCCTGATCCCCAGTGCCCGAACCATTCCCATGAACATCGCCATGTCCCCCGCTCCCGCCATAGACAGCGGCATAAGCGCCCTGGACGGTGTGGTGAATCCCATTGTGCACGCCTCCTTCACCCCGACCCCCGGTGCCAGCGCCAACCCGCTGCAAATCTACATTCCCGCAGCCGCCCTTTTCTGGTGCCTGGGCATGGCAGGCATGCTGCTGTTCTCCGCCGCCGGATATATTCGCCTGACCCGGAAAATCCGAACCGCCATCCGCCTGGAAGGGAATATCTACCGCAGTGAATATATCCCCGCCCCCTTCGTGCTGGGCATTGTTCATCCCCGTATTTATCTGCCCTGCTCTATGGACGAGAGATATACCGCCCATGTAATCGCCCATGAGCAGACCCACATCCGCCGGAAGGATCACCTGTGGAAGCCCCTGGGTTTTCTCCTGCTGAGTCTCCACTGGTTCAATCCCCTGATGTGGCTGGCCTATGCGCTGCTTTGCCGGGACATTGAGCTTGCCTGTGACGAAAAGGTGATCGCTGCCATGACCCCGGATAGGCGGGCAGACTACAGCCAGGCGCTGGTGGCCTGCAGCATGAAGCGCTCTGCCCTTTCCGCCTGTCCCCTCGCCTTTGGGGAGACCCATGCGAAAACACGGCTCCGATCCATCCTGCGATACAAAAAGCCCACCCTTTCCATCCTGCTGCTTGCCGCCCTTTGCTGTGTGACCGCGGCTGTGTGTTTTCTTACCGACCCAAAGCAGCACCCCGCCGAAGAAGGAATCGCCCCTGCTTCCGCCGCTGAATGCTGGTTTGATTTTCTCCACACATCCTACCCAAAAGAAACCCTTACCATAGAATTGGAAGCATACCCCGGGGTAACCTTTCAGTACAACGGTACACAGATCATCGCCTCCAGACCCTTCGGGGATTCCCAGCTGACAGGTCACACGATTCTGATAGAAGGGTTACCGATTTACAATGCGTTCTTTGCCGATCTCACGGGAGACGGATACCCGGAAATCTGCACCACATGCGCCTTCGGCTTTGGCATGATTGACAACCGTGTTGTGGTTTATGATTATGTAAACGGCACAAACTACATTCTGTCTGACCGAGGATATTTTGATTTTACGCTTAGGCAGGATGACCGGGATGGTCTTTTGTATGTGGATAAATCAAGGTATAACTCTAATGAACTGGTTGAAACCGGACGATTGGTTTTCAAGGATAAATGCATTCAGATTGAAGGCTTTTCCAATGGAGCAAATTTGGTTTTCCAAGCTGAAATTCTGGAAGTTCACAATGGTTATTATCTTGTGAAACCTATTGAAGGCAGCTGGGAACTGAATTGTGCAGACCGAATTGAGGTGTCTATCAGAAATGCTCATCCAACACCAGAACCTGAAATCGGAGATGTGGTCGAAATTGAATACTCTGGTGAAATTCTTGAAACCTATCCTGCACGAATTACAGATATTTATAGCATCAAGATTATACAGGAATCCGAAACATGGGACTTAATCCCTATGGTTATGGTGAACGGGATACTGTATTTTGATACTGGCTATGAAAGCAAAATAGAAGCAAGATGTGGTGTTATGGATGGAGAAATCACAGCCCAGGTTGATGGAAATAAACAGCCAAGCATTGACGATCAATCCAATTTTGGTATAGGATATGGTTATCAATACGGGGCAACTGAGGGAACCATTGAACTCTTTATAAACGGCAAGTGGTGGATCTTCGCTACCGAAGAAGCACGACAGAAAATCCCGTTCACGTCCATAGAGGATGAACCTTCCAAGTTTTATCTGACCATCGGGAAAGAAGGGGCTCAATCCATCATGCTGGAATGCGGCGACGCAAGCGGAGGCTGCCAACACGCCGACGGCTCTCCCTTCCGGGAAGGAGAATGCGTCCACCTGGAATATCTGGATGGATACCGGGATCTGCGGGGGCTCACCATCACCGCCCTGGACGCAAATGGGAACACCCTCTGGAGTGCCTCCGTCCCGGACACGGAAACCAACCGGGGCTTTACCCGGCTGGCTGCCGACAACTGGCTTATCACAAACATTCCCTAATGGATTCTCCCTCTGGGTGTTGCATTTCCGCAGGAAAGAGGATATAATACAATTAACAAAGAATTATGCACACAGGAAGGAGCGCCCATGAAAAAAACACCGATTTACATTACCGGTCACCGCCACCCGGATACCGACTCGGTGGCATCTGCCATAGCTTACTCCTTTTTTAAGCGATCCCTGGGCATTGCGGCTGTCCCCTGCTGCCTGGGCAAAGTGAACAGCGAAACCAAGTACCTGCTGGAACGTTTTCACTTCCCGGAGCCTCAGCTGCTGCCGGATGCCCGGATGACCCTGGCGGAAATCGCCATGGATCCCCCCAGCTACATCCATTCGGACACCACCATTTTTGAAGCACTGCAGCAAATGCAGCAATACAACCGGAAATACTGCGGTATCGTTGACCAGGACAAAACCCTCATCGGCCTGGTGACCAAAAGCGACATCTCCGTAATCGGCCTGTATGACACCGCCCGTTCCATCGCCATCATGGCGCAAACCCCCCTGGATAATTTCCGCAAGACCCTGAATGGCCAGGTGGTCTATGCGGATGAAGAAATGAAGCTCAACGGCAAGGTCAGCGTCATCGCCATGACCGAAACGGCCAGACTTTCCAACTATGAGGTGGAGGACCGGATCGTTATCTGCGGAAACGACCCCCAGGCACAGAAGTGCGTGATCGAAAAGGGTGCGGGTCTGCTGATTGTGGTATGGGCGCAGGAAATTGAAGAGGAAGTGCTCTGTGCCGCCCGGCAGCACCACTGCCCCATCCTGATCTCCGGACACGGCGGCATGAACACCATGCGTTACCTGTACTTCGCCCCCAGCGTCAGCCAGATCATGAAGACCGAACTGGTGCGCTTTTCCAGCACGGAGCTGGCCGAAGATGTTGGCCGGAAAATGCTGCAAAGCCGCTACCATGTCTACCCCGTTACCACCCCGGATGGCAAGCTGTTTGGCTACGTATCCCGGTACCATATTATGCAGGCCCCCAGCAAAAAGCTGATTCTGGTGGATCACAACGAATTCCCCCAGTCTGTCCGTGCCATTGAAAAAGCCCAGGTGCTGGAAGTGATTGACCACCACCGGATCAATGATTTTTCCTCCCAGTACCCGGTTCAGTTCCGTAATGAAATCGTAGGCTCCACCTGCACCATTGTGGCCACCATCTTCCGGGAAAATCAGGTTCCCATCCCTGTGGATCTGGCCGGGCTGATGCTGGGTGCCATCCTGTCGGACACACTGAATTTCCATTCCCCCACCACTACAGAAAAGGACAGAGCCACCGCCAACATTCTGGCCGCCATTGCCGATCTGGATCTGGAGGAATTCGGCAACGAGCTTTTCACCGCCACTGCCTCCGCCGTGGACACCAGCCCCGCAGAGCTGATCAAAACGGACATGAAAATCTACGAGGTGATGGGCTGCAAGCTGGCCATCTCCCAGGTGATTCTGGCCAGCACGGCAGAACTGCATCTGGATACCGCGGATATTCAGCAGGCGCTGGATTCCTTTGCGGAGAAGAAGGATCTGGATCTGGCTGTTCTCGCTTTCACCAGCATCCAGGAGAACGGCTCTGTGCTGTACTTCGGCGGCAACCGCATCGCCTGGGGCAAGGAAGCCTTCCCGGACGATGTCAACCGGGAGCACACCTTCCATGTGGGTCTGCTCTCCCGGAAGCAGCAGCTGCTGCCTCAGCTCTCCGCAGTCATCGAAAAATACGCCTGATTTGGCTAAAAAAGGGAACTCTACTGCCGGTAGAATTCCCTTTTTTCTGCGGTAGAGAGTAGAATTTGTCCAGTGGAGTCCGGCAGATTCCGGGTTTCTTGCTTTTGCTGCCATACTTTGGTATAATTCTCTCAAGATTATTCAACACATTATCCACCAGGAGGTTTTCCCATGTCCTTTGTCGTTTTTGCCGATGGCACCGCAAATCTGCCCCAGGCTCTGCTTGATTGCGTCGAGCTGCTGCCCTGCACCTACTGTGTAGACGGCGTTCAGATGGAATACACCGGAGATCTGGCCAGCTTCGATGCCCACGATTACTATACCCAGCTGAAAGACGGCCGTAAAATCACCACGAGCCTGTTAAACACTCACCTGTTCGTCAGCCATTTCCGCCCGGTTCTGGAGCAGGGGCAGGATGTGATTTATGTATCCATGTCCTCCGGCATCAGCGGCACCTATCAGGCCGCAATTCTTGCCAAGGAAGAGCTGGAAGAAGAATTCCCCCAGCGGTATGTCCACATTGTGGATTCCCACGGTTGCGGCTTTGGCATCGGTCTGCTGGTTCTGCGGGCGGTTGAGCTGAGCCGCCAGGGACTGAGTGCCCGGGAAGCCGGTGCCCTGCTGGATGCGGATGTGCCACATATCTGCCAGTACTTCACCGTGGAAGACCTGAACTTCCTGAAGCGTACCGGCCGGGTGACCGGTGCCACCGCCACCATCGGAACCGTGCTGAATATCAAGCCCATCCTCTACGGCAACAACGACGGCCATATTGTTTCCAGCAGCAAGGTGCGGGGCAAGAAGAAGGCCATTGAAGCGCTGGCCGACATGTATGCCCAAAAGCAGCAGGGCTGTGAAAACCGCCTGGTTGCCATCTCCCACGGAGACTGCCCCGAGGAAGCCGCCCAGCTGGCCGAAAAGGTAAAGGCCATCTGCAATCCCAAGCAGCTGTTCATCGTCCCCCACGAGCCTTTCTCCGGTGCCCACGTAGGTCCCGGCATGCTGGCTCTGTTCTTCTACGGAAGCGAGCGGTAAAAGCACACCATAAATTAGAATCTGACCCCCATCGGCATTCAAAAAATGCTGATGGGGGTCAGATTCTAATAAGGAAATACGGGAACATGGATAACTTGGAGCGCTCCACAAGAATCCCACATTGCCTCTAAATCGCAAAAGACAATTGCGCCGGACACTGTTCCGGTAATTTCTTTGCATCATCCGCAATTACATAATTTGTCAGCAGTGCTTCAACAACCGGATTTCTGTTTTCCTGCTTCGCGCCCACATGATAGAAATGCTCGCATGTTACTTTGTGGCAGAATGCCCACACCGTATCAATATACTCATTTCTCCGGTAATCATTATGATCCCATGTGGACAACATGAATTTTGCCCCACTTTCCGAAAGGGCCTTGCTTAAAGCCATTTCCAGGTCTTCATTCCAACTATCATAGTAATCCACATGCCGTCCAATATATGGTGGATCGCAATAAATGAAATCCTTTGGCTCCGCCATGGAAATGGTTTCCTCGAATGATTGGCACAAAAATGTCCACGAATGGGTTTTCAGCATCTCTTCGACATATTTGACTTGGTTCACGATCTTGGTCACATATGCCTTTGAAAAGCGCTGGGGCTTGTGTCCATACGGAACATTGAATTCATAGTTTCTGTTAAAACGGATCATACCGTTAAAGCACGCTCTGTTTAGAAACAAAAAGTCCAGTGCATCGTGATGTTCATTGAACCGGTCTCTTACACAATAGTAATAATCCGAGTCTCCGGTTTCAAGTTTTTCCCTTCCTGTTCCAGGAAGGCGCGTACCTTTTGAGCAGTTATATCGCCCTCTTTGATTCGGTTATAGAAATCAATGATATTATGGATTGGTGTCAGCAAATACAGCTTCTTTTGCGGCAACATTGAATCCTACAACACCTGACCCCATAAAGGGCTCAATCCAAACGGAATCCTTCGTCAGTGACACACTTTTTTGAATCAATGGAACGAGCTTTGTTTTAATGCCCTGTATTTTAATCGGGGGTACAAAAACCTTATCCATCTGGTCATTCCTTCCTTTTGGGCGGCCTTGGATTGTTCAGCGTATCGGGCAAATTGCGATAACGAAGATATTCAGAAAACGACGACAGTTTTTTCCGTTTTCCTGAGTGATCCGTCACTTCCATCTTACCGAAATTGGCCCAGTAATCGTCAAAATACGCCTCACCAGCCTTTATATTCTTCCATCCTTTTTCAGAAAAACAGCTTTCGTTCCAGGATTTGCCGCAGGGCTGTGTTTGCGGCCAGATGGATCAGGAAGCAACCGAAGAGTGCCAGCACAATCAGAGGATACAGCGACCATCCGATGAAGCGCAGGCCAAAGGTGTACTGCAGCAACAGCTCCACCTGCAACACAAAAAGTCCGGTAGCCATGCTTGTACCGCCCAGCACACAGAGCTTCCCCCGGTGCAGCTTTTCCAGCAATGCCATACTCAGGCAGGTAATCAGTCCCAGGCTCAAAGTAACAGGCAGCGCAAAGCTGAAGAACCAGCTGCCACCGGCAGCCAGATTGATATACAGCAGGTACAACAATGCTGCCAAAAAGTCCAGGATCACCGGCAGCAGTTTTTTCTCCTTCGGCAGCCACAGGGGCAGCACCAGCAATGCATATACCATACCCAGGCCGCCCCATACATAACCAAACCATTCCAGGCTTCCGTTGGTTTGGTAGTCCGCCCAGAAGCTGATGAACATGGGGATCAGGAAAGCAATACTCACACTCCCCCGCAGAACCCGGATTCCCGGCTGCTCCGGCGGGAATCGATCCCGGGGATACATCGGCTCCGCCGGCTCTACCGGGACAGGCGGGTGCACCGGTGTGGCGCACAGGGGGCAGCGGTGCTCGGTTTCGGCCAATTCTACGCCACATTGTACACAATACATATCATTCCATCCTCCCGTTGCTTTCTACCATAACCGGGAGCCCCAGTTTCCGGAACACACGAAAAAGCTGCTGCTCCAGCTCCGGCTGGCAGATATTGCGGATCACATTCAAATACAGCGTATCCCCATAGGACAGCATGCCGCAGTTATAGGGCGCTGTGGCCTGAACCCCCAGGATAAAATCGAACCGCTGTATATACGCTTCCATCTCCCGGGGCACCTGCACCTGCCCCAAATTAGACAGAGACAGGCAGGACTTCTTCTCCCCTACGCTGTCGTACACCGCTTTCATCACCGCGTTCTTCACCGGAAGGGGGATCAGGCGCACCAGAGGGTTGCGCTCATCGTTGACATTGGTAGCTATGACGCTGGACATATGCTTGGCCGTAACCTCCAGCCCCAGCCTGCAGCTGACAATCCGGCAAAGCTCCTCCATGGTGTACTCCCCCAGCCGGGGATCCACCTCCGGCGTGGTGTACAGGGCAAAATTCCGCAGGGTACGGCTGGGAAACAGCTGACGCAAATTCACGGGGATCAGCACCTTGATATGCTTGCGCCTGGCGGCGATGGGCTGCTTCTGCTTTTGCAGCTCCAGCAGCGCCTGCATCACCGCCGCGGCAAAAAACACCGTAAGGGTGCAGCCATAGCGCCGGGCCATCTCCCGGGCTTTCTCCACCGGGATACGGAAACAGACCAGATTCAAAAATCCATCGGTCTGGGGCTGCCCCGCCATATGCCAGGCATCGATAGCACGCCGGTTGGCTGGCACGGCTCCGGCATACTTGGGAAAGCAGTCCTCAATTTCCCAGTCTCCGGGGGACTGCCGCCGATCCAGCACACCGCACTCTGCCGGGATGGAAATATGGTGTTTTTGCTCCAGGTATTCCGCCGTCAGGCTTTTCAGGAAAACCAGTGCCCCGGCGCCATCGGTAAGGGAATGGAAAAATTCCAGGGCGATCCGGTTCCGGTAAACCAGCACCCGAAAAGCACACCGGCGCATTTCCCCCTTGCTCATAAAGCTGAGGGGATAGCTGTAGTCCTCCCGAATCTCCGGCGGCTGCTCCACCGGCTGAAGATAGTACCAGAATACCCCCTTGCGCAGCCTGGCGGCGATGGAGGGGAAGCGCTTTACCGTCACCTCCAGACTGGCCTTTAACACCGGGATGTCCACCGGCTCCGTAAGGGTGACGGACTGGCGGAACAAATTGCTCCAGTTTCTGCGGCGCACCGCAGGATATATTTTCGCCGCATTGTCCAGGCGCATCCAATTGGGCGTGGGATTGTTTACATTTGGCATAGGGATGTCCTCCGCGTCCCGGGCGGCTGCCCGGTGTGGAAATCCCCCGGATCTTCCGTCGCTTTTCGATAGAAAATCCGGGGGATCTTGTATTTTTATATCAGAATGCGCACTTCTGGGCAATGTATTCCTTCAGCTGGCTGATGGGAATACGTACCTGCTCCATGGTATCCCGGTCACGGACGGTCACGCAGTCATCGGCAGGGGTATTTTCGTCGCCGACGGTCTGGAAGTCCACGGTGATGCACAGAGGAGTACCGATCTCATCTTCCCGGCGATAGCGCTTGCCAATGGAGCCGGAATCGTCGAAGTCCACCATGAAGTCCTTCTGGAGCATGTGGTAGATTTCCTCCGCCTTCGGGCTGAGCTTCTTGCTCAGGGGCAGCACGGCTGCCTTGAAAGGAGCCAGAGCCGGATGCAGATGCAGCACGGTACGGACATCGGGATTGCCCTTCTTGTCCTGGCCAACCACTTCTTCGTCGTATGCTTCGCACAGGAAAGCCAGCGCCACACGGTCACAACCCAGGCTGGGCTCAATGACATAGGGAATGTAATGCTCGTTCTTTTCCTGATCGTAGTATTCCAGGCTCTTGCCAGAGGCCTCCTGATGGCGACCCAGATCGTAATTGGTACGGTCGGCAATGCCCCACAGCTCGCCCCAGCCGCCGCCGAAGGGGAACTGATACTCAATGTCCGTAGTGGCACGGGAGTAGAAGGCCAGCTCCGCAGGATCGTGATCCCGCAGGCGCAGGCTGTCTTCCTTGATGCCCAGAGAAATCAGCCAATTCTTGCAGAAGTCCTTCCAGTAGGCAAACCACTCCAGGTCCGTGCCGGGCTGGC
>CAZCRO010000058.1:0-15370 GCA_964501115.1 uncultured Oscillospiraceae bacterium | reverse complement strand
TTGCTTTTGCTAACTCTTCGTCGGTTTCTCTGTGCCTTACGACGCTTTCGCGTTCCTTGCCTTTAACGTATATGTCGTGATTTGCGCCGTGGCGTTTGAACTTCCAGCCGTTTCTTTCTAAAAGCTCGATAAGGTCTTTTGTTTTCATGTCCTGCCCTCCTTACATTTACTATTATACGCCTTTTATGCGTATTTGTCAATAGATTTCAGAAAAATAAATGCGTATTTTATACGCCTATAAAACAAAGCGACGGCGGGACACTCCCGCCGCCGTTATTCGTCTATGCCTAAAAGCCAATTTACCGAAACGCCCAGCACTTCCGCGAACGTCTTTAATTCAAAGTCTGATACGAAGCGCGTTCCGATCTCAATTCGGCTTATGCTGTCCCGCTCCATGTTTACGCCCTTCAACTGTATTTGTGCGGCTAAATCCTCTTGCCGCCAGCGCTTTACAACGCGCGCTTCGTGCAATCGGTCGCCGCAAATGTTCTTTTTGCCGTCATAGTCGTATATCTTCATGCTTTCCGCCCTCTATTTTCTGATTATTTGCAAACGGTGTGTAAATATTCCGCTTTATTCTTGATTTTAGCGCATGAAAGGTGTATACTTGTGTTAAAGGTCAGAATGGGTAAACTATTCAAACAAAGTTTACAAATAGAAGGGGGATTAACCTATGAAGAAATCGTCCATTATTCTATTCGTTACCGCCGCCGTGTTTCTGCTTTGCACTTTCACATTTCTTCCGGACGGGATCGGCGAATTTATATGCGGCGTAGTAATTGCCGCCGTGCTTGCTTTCTTCGGGTATCGTCAGCAAAAGAAGCCCGCCACCAAAAAGCAGGAAGCCGCGCCCGCCGAAGCTGTGTTGTCTGAAAGCCCGTACGAATTCTTGAAAGTGAAGATCGCGGGCGTTACCTTTAAGGACGGGAGAAAAAGCCGTCAAACAATCCTGCGCCGCCTTTACTGGAAAGACGAACCCTTCGACAAGGAAAGCGCCGAAGTTATCCTTGAACGCGAAGAATACGAAGGGAAGCCCGCTTTTGCTGTTCTGCTGAACGGCGAAAAAGCCGGATACGTCCCCGCCGAAGAAGTCCCGTTCATTGTCGATAATTACGATCGTTGCGACGGCGTAACGCATATCGAAGCATATTGCGGCACAAACGATATTTACGGCGCTGAAATAACAATCCGCTTCCGGAAAAACTGAACCAAACAAAAAAATCCCCCGTGAAGGCTCGAAAGCCCGCACGGGGGATTGTTCTTTATGCGGCGAAAGGCGTGAAAGGGGAAGCGCGATCCGCCGCGTTTTTAATTACTCTGTTTCGGTATCCGCCGGAATGCCCGCCACGGTGAAGTATTCGGGAAGATTAAAGACGGCGGCTTCGATCAGCTTGTCCAGCGTGTCCGCGTCGATCTCAAAGCCTTTACTATTCAGAAATTCGACAACGTACGCTTTCTTCTCCGCACCCCTGCCGCTTCCGGTGTAAAGCTGTTCGGCGGCTTCGACGGCAACCGTTACCCACATTTTGATTTTCTCAAACTGTGCGGCGGTCGTCTTGCTCTTGATGTACGGGATCACGAAGGCGGTAATAATTGCCGCGATACACGGCTAAGTTCTCCACTCAGAGAACCGGATGGCTGGTTACCGATGAGGGACGCCAGTATCTGGTGATGGATGTCGTACAGAAGACCGGCTGGACAGAAATAGATGGCCTGCAGTATTATCTGGATTCCGAAACTGGTTATGCTGCCCTTGGCATTGCACGGGCACCTTACCCCACCGGTTACAGTGGCAATCCAGAGGATGTTCAGTATGCTCAGGAGCATGGCATTGCATATCCCAAAGTAGACAGCGGTTTGTTCGTCTTTGACGAGACCACCGGCGCATTCCAGAATACTCTAACCAGAATAATCACCACTGCCGACGGTATGGTAAGATACGCAGAAAAGGGTGAGCTGGTGTGGCATCCTGGTATGGTAGAGAGCGAGGGTGCTTACTATTACTTCCTGGGATGCATGGAAGATGGCGGTAACGTTGCGGCAACTGGAGATACCTACATTTCCCGGAATAAGACAAAGCGCACCTTCAACCTCGGTTGCGTGTACACCTTCGGGGAGGATAGTAAGCTTTGCGAGTATGACGGCATCACATCCTGCGATGGTATCCTGCGCTACTATAAGGATGCGCAGTTGATGCTGGGTGCTGGACTGATTCAGGTGAATGGAAACTACTACTATGTCCGATCCAATGGTGAACTGGTGGTAAACAGCAAGTACTGGATCTCCAATGTGAACGGTCTGAATGTAAAGCCCGGTTCCTACGATTTCGATGAAAACGGTGTATTGCAGATGCCTGTTTTCACCGACAAGAACGGCGTTTACCAGGAAGGTGGCAATTGGTACTACTATGTAGATGGTACCAAGACATACAGCGGCCTGGTGAATGTGAACACTGTATGGCACTTTGAGGATGGCACCGAGCAGACCTTCCAGGCAAACATCTATGTTCGTTCCAATGGTCAGCTGGCTACAGGCAAGTATTGGGTAACTAATACCAATGGTCTGAGAGATCCCGGCTTCCTCCAGTTCGATGAGTTGGGTAAAGCAGCTACATTGGAAGTCAAAAACGGCATCTACCAAGAAGATAACACTTTGTACTACTATGTAAACGGTTCTAAGGCTTACGCTGCAGGTGTAGTAGAGCTGGATGGCAGCTACTACTATGTCCGCTCCAATGGTGAGCTGGTTTACGGACGTGGCTACTGGATTACCAATGTGGGTGATTCTGGCATCATCGCCAAGTGCTACCAGTTTGATGCCGATGGCAAGATGCTGAATCCTGAGTTCGTTAAGGATGACCTGGTTAATGGTGTGGTGGATGGCTACTATTATGTAAATGGTGCGATTGCCTATGGGGCCGGCCTGGTTCGGTATCAGGATGGCTACATCTATGTCTGCTCCGATGGACACTTGGCTACCGGTATGTACTGGGTAACCAATAACAACAATCTCCTGCCTCAGGGACTGTATAACTTTGGTTCGGACGGCATTCTGCTCCAGTAAAACAATAATCTGACATTCTGCTCACTGCCCCCCTCAGTGGGGCGGTGAGCAGATCTAAAAAGGAGAACACCATGAATCGCAAAGCAAAACTGCTGTGCTTGTCGCTTGCTGCTCTGCTGATCTTGTGCGCATGTGGAAAAACTACACAGCAGCAAAACGAGATGCCCCAGGCTGTCCAGAGCACCACAAGCACACAAGCCAATCAGGATCTCCAGGCACCGGAGACGCAGCCTGCACAGTCTATCTTGCCGGTACAGACCGTTCCACAGGAGGATGTAACAATCCAAACCCCATATACAGCCCTATATTTCCCTGGAGAGTGGGTAGATTTCCTGAAAACTGAAGTCTCTTTTGGTTTTCCCTGCCGGGTCACATTCCAGACTGTGATGGAGGGAAAACCCGCGGTGGAGCTGTTCGCGATTATATTTGGCGATTCCGCTGCCCAAAATATCGGTGTGCTACTCCAATCGGATGGTAGTTATATCCAGGTGGCAGTAGAGGAGAAAGCCTTTACACCGGATGAAACCTGGACGGATAACCAGGCAAACATTGTCTACTCCATGAAGCAGGCGTGCAATTACGTTTTGGAACATATGCCCCTGGAGAATGTGCCCCAGTCGGAGGAAACAGAGCCTCAGAAGCCCGATGAGCAGGAGAAAGCTGAGGATATGGCAATTGGCACCCCTTATGGGGAGCTGTACTACCCCATCCGCTGGAGAGAAAATCTGTCCCTTCAGGTACAACAGGAGGATGGATACAGCATCGGATTCTATGGAAATGTTGGTCAACATACCATGATCCATCTGTTCACACTTACCATAGATGGTAGTGGAGAGAATATTGTAGGCAGTATGGCCGGAAAGCCGGTCACGCTGGAATTGACTTCTCTGGAAGCAGATGACAGCTGGTCAGCTCAGGAACGCAGCACCATCCTGGCAATGCAGGAAGATTTGAATTATCTTATGGGAAAATTGATGTAATTTGCGATTTTCTATTGACAAAAGCCATTAAAACGTTTATCATTATCGTGAATGAACAAAGGCTGTCTGTCCCGAAGCGGCCGGATTTTACAGTAAATGGAGTGAAGACTATGAAAAGAATGATTACCATTACACTGGCAATTATGATGTGTTTTGCCTTGGTCTCCC
Organism: uncultured Oscillospiraceae bacterium; assembly: GCA_964501115.1. Classification (GTDB taxonomy): domain Bacteria; phylum Bacillota; class Clostridia; order Oscillospirales; family Oscillospiraceae; genus Faecousia. The sequence goes on along the minus strand of CAZCRO010000058.1, from coordinate 11,159 downwards.
CCGCTTTTGCGGAGGCCGGATTTGTGCCAAGTATCTCTTATAAGCCCGGTGCCGGTGTTGTGCAAACTGAAAGCGGTTTTGCTGGTGTGATTAAGGATGCTGACGGCAATGTAGTTGCCGAACTGGATCATACCTGTTTGCTGATTACTACAATTGCGGAAGTTCTGGAAGGCAAGAAGGAAATTCCACAGGAGATTGTTGACCTGCTGACCTTCCTGTATGAGGCTCTGGGGAAGGATATGGAATTACCCTATGAGAAGCATGAGGCAGGCTTGAATGCAGAAGAAATGGTTGTACGGGATCTGTATGACATCCGCTGGACCTGTGAAGAGCATGCTGAGATGCTGAAGAAGGATGGCTACACCCTGGAGCTGACCTTCGACATGAAGATGGAAAAAGATGTGGAGATTTATGCCATGACCTATGATGAGGAGACCGAGGAGTGGACTCCTATCGTAGAGGCCAGAAACAATGGCGATGGCACCGTCACCTGCGTGTTCGATACCCTCGGAGCTGTAGAATTCTCCATTGTCCAGAAATAAAGCGCCAGCTGTGGGTATTGCCCCGCTCTGCTTCTATATCAGTGGTTGGGGCAGAGCCAAAGCAGAATAGTTTTCGGATCGTGCCGGGGTTTCTTCCGGCACGATTTTTATGAATTACGGAAATGGCTGCAAATATACCGCAATAAGTGTATAATATCAGTGGAAATTCTTGTGGGAGGGTGCGCAATGCAGGTTCAGCGGAAAATGGTTCCGGTGCTTGGGGTTATGCTGGCTACGCTTTTTATTTTCCAGATGCTTTACCGGGTTGTTTTGCAGCAGGAAAAGCAGCAGTGCTGGCAGGAATTGAGTACCACGGCGGAATATATTTCCGGGGAGATCCGGGAGAAGGTCCAGGATGAGATAGATTATTTGCATCTCATCCGGCAGGTGATGCTCCGGCAGGAGTTTTTTCAGCCGGAACAGGCGGAGCAGCTGTATGTACAGTATTTCCAGCCGACTACCTTTTTTTCGGAAATTTTGGTGCTCTATCCGGACGGTACCCTGTATACCCCCGGCGGTACGAGTCAGCCGGAGCTGCCTGCGAGCTTTGCCCAGCTGGCAGAGGCCGGAGAGCATATCACTCTGCGCCAGAACTGCGAAGGTGACCCGTGTGTATACTATGTGCTGCCGGTGGCGCAGCAGGAGCAGACCCGGGCTGTGCTTTTCGGCCGGATCAGGTCGGAGGATTTGTCCGAAGTTTTCCAGCCCGTTATCTACAATGGCCAGGCCAATATCTGCATTGTGGATGCCCGGGACGGCAGCTATGTGATGGACAGCTGGCATGAGACCCTGGGAAATGCGTTTGAAATGCAGGACAGGAAAAAGCTCCGGGGATATGAGAATGTAGACATGGTGTCGGCAATGCGGAACCAGGAGTCCGGAACCGTGTCCATAGAATCCCAGACTACGGGAAAGCCGATGTATATGTACTACATGCCCACGGGCATTCCCAGCTGGCAGCTTTGCATTTTCGCGCAGGAAGAGGTTCTGTTCGAGGACTGGTATATGCTGCGCAGGATACTCCTTTGGGCGGGTATTACAGAGCTGGTGATGCTGCTTTTGTACTTCTGGTGGAATATCAGCACCATCATGCAGCTGGAAAAGAGCAATGCGGAGATTGCCCAGCAGCGCTATCAGATCAAAATGGTGAGTTATTGGGATATGATGACCTCCACCTACAACCGTAACAAATACTCCGAGGTTCTGAATTCCTTCCGGGGTGGCCGGCCGCGGCAGCTGGGTGTGGCCTATGTGGATATGAATGGCCTGAAACAGATCAACGATTCCAGCTCCCATGAGGAAGGTGATCGCTATATCCGCATGGTTGCCCAGGTGATACTGGCGGTGTTCCCCTATAGCTGCTACCGTATCGGCGGGGATGAATTTGTAATCATTTCCAGCGGTCTTTCCAGGGAGGACTTCTATGAACGGATTCACCGTCTGGAGAACAAATTTGCCGATGCCCGGCTGAATGTCTCCATGGGATTTCTGTGGGAAGAAAGATGCCAGGATTTGGACGCACTGCTGAAAAAGGCGGAAATGTGTATGTACGAGCAAAAGCGCCGCTATTATCAAACCCACGACCGGAGAAGAAAACCGGAAAACTGATGGAAAAGCCCCGGAAGCCTACAGTGCTTCCAGGGCTTTTTTCAGCAAATCTTCGTCCACGCCGGAATAATTTACCACCAGGCAGTGCAGATCCTTTGCCTGGGTATAGAATTGGCTCAGTGCCTGTACCCGGATGCCTTTTCCTTCCAGGTATTCCCGCAGTGCTGCATCCGTCAGCCGGGTATTTACCCACAGCAGAAAATGCAGTCCGGCATCCTGCTCCTGGATGGTCAGCTTATCTGCCACTGGGCAGCTTTCCAGCAGAGCGATCACCCGGTTCCGCCGGGCACGGTAAAATTTACGCATCCGGTTGATGTGCTTTTCGAAAAATCCTTTTTCCAAAAAACGAGCCAGGGTATACTGCTCAAAACAGGCCACGGTGCAGCCATAGAAGCCCAGCTTTTCCCGGAAACGGAGCATCAGCTGAGGGGGCAGCACCATGTAGCTGATACGGATGGAGGGGGAGAGGGTTTTGGAGAAGGTATTCATATAAATCACCCGCTGGCTGTCCATGGCCTGCATGGGGGCGATGGGATGGCCACGGAAGCGGAATTCCGTGTCGTAGTCATCTTCTATGATCCAGCCTTCCTGCTGCCTGGCCCAGTCCAGCAGCTCCCTGCGCCGGGCAACGGGAGTGACGATGCCTGTGGGGAAATGGTGGCCGGGGGAGATATGCAGCACGCTGGCGCTGCCGATGCATTCCGGCCGGATGCCCTGGCTGTCCATAGGAATGGGCTGGCACTTTACCCCACCGGCAGCGTAGATTTTGCGGATTTTCAGGTAGCCCGGATCTTCCACGCCGTAGATCCTGTCCTGCCCCAGCAGCTGGATCAGCAGGTTATACAGAAAGTCGGTACCTGCTCCCACGAGAATGTGATCCGGGTTCACACTCATTCCCCGAAAATCAGCCAGGTGCCGGGCGATGGCCTGGCGCAGTGCCGGAGCGCCCCGGGCATCCATAGGGGAAAGCAGTGCCTGACCATAGTCCAGGATGACCTCCCGCTGGAGTCGGGTCCATGTGGAGAAGGGAAACTGGCCGGTACCGTTTCCGGTCAGGTCTGCCATGGGTACGGAAGGGGGCGGCGGTGTGACAACCGGTGTTGGCTGTGCAGCGCAGGTACCGGGGGCAATGTCCTCTACAAAGAAGCCCCGGCGTTGGCGGGGGAATATGTAACCTTCCTCCGTCAGCTGGGCATAGGCAGCCTCCACGGTGGTCTTTCCCAGCTTCAGATTGGCGGCCAGCGCCCGCTTGGAGGGCAGTTTTTCCCCGGGGGCAAGGCGGCCGGAAAGAATATCCTCCCGAATGGCACGGTACAGAGCTTCATACAGGGGAAGTCCCGGTTCTTTTTTCAGTTCATAGGTGCGCATGGTTCCCCTCCCGGTATAAAAGCGGATTTTTCTTCCAGTTTACACTGGGAAAGGGGAAAAGTCAACAAAGTCGGGAGCTTTCCGTTGACAAATTCTCCACAGTTCGGTACAATAACTGTGGAATTTTTTGCGCCTGTCAGCAGATGTCTGCCGGGCGTGTTGCTTTTGGAGGATGGGACTTTGAAAGAAAAAATCAGAAAGTTTTTGCCGGATCTGGTGGCCATTGTAGGCGGCAATCTGTTTTATGCGCTGATCGTGGAGCTGTTTATTCTCCCGGGTAAGATCATCAGCTGCGGTACCACCGGCCTTTCCATGGTGGCGCAGGAGCTGTGGGGCATCCCGGTGTCCGGCTTTGTGCTGGTATTCAATACGGTTATGCTGGTGGTGGGATTCCTGATTCTGGGGAAGAAATTTGCCATGACCACGGTGCTCAGCTCGTTCCTTTACCCGGCGTTTCTCCGCTTTTTTCAGACGGTGCTGGCGGATGTGTCCGTTACCCAGGATCTGCTGCTGTGCGCGCTGTTTGGCGGCATGGGGCTGGGGTTGGCGCTGGGCGTTGTGATCCGTGCCGGTGCCTCCACCGGCGGAATGGACATCCCGCCCCTGATTCTGAATAAATATTTCCGCATTCCCGTTCCGGTGAGTCTGTGGGTGTTTGATTTTGTGATTATGCTGTCTCAGCTGTTTTTCCACGACCTGGAGGAGCTGCTCTATGGCATCATTATGCTGATCAGCGTCAACTTCACCCTGAATAAGGCTTTGGTGGCGGGAACCGGCCGGACGGAGGTAAAGATCATCAGCGACCAGGCGCGGGAGATTTGCGACAGCATTCTGACCAATGCCGACCGGGGCGTGACACTGCTCCAGGGAGAAGGCGGCTACCTGCATGCGCCGACCCAGATGGTGCTCAGCGTGGTATCCTCCAAGGAGCTCTACCGGGTGCAGCGCCTGGCCAGGGAGATCGACCCTGAGTGCTTTATGATCGTCACTCAGGTGACAGAGGTGTGGGGAAGAGGCTTCTCCTTCAACAAGGAGCACCGGCTGGAAGGAGGCAAACAGCGGCATGAAACATAAATGGAGCTGGCTGGCGCTGTTCCTGGGTACTTTCCTGGGGCTTACCCTGCTGGTGATGGGCATGGTTGCCTATATTGACCCCTATTTTCATTACGGAAGACCGAAGACAAATCAGTTTTATTATACCCTGGAAATGGATGATGCCAGGAAGCTTGCAGAGGGGATCGTCTGCAATCTGGAATACGACAACCTGATTGTGGGCACCTCCATGGCGGAGAAGTTTTTGCCCAGTCAGGCGGAAGCGTTGTTCGGCGGCACCTTCGCCAAGGCAACTGTGCCCAGTGCCCTGTACCGGGAGCAGACAGAGCTGCTGGAAGAAGCACTGAGCAGAAATCCGAATATTTCCACCGTGATCCGCAGCTTGGATATGTACAATTTCTACGAGGATCGGGAACGGCTGGAAGAAAACAGGGCGGGCTATCCCGCCTATATCCACACGGACAATCCTTTGGACGATCTGTATTACCTGCTGGGGCGGGATGTGATTTTTGACAAGTGCATTCCCATGCTTGCCCAGAGCCTGGCGGGAAAAGAACCGGGCATCACGGATTTTGATGACTACACCTGGGGAATGGGCACCTGGGTCTGCGGCCGGGAGACGGTGCTGCAGGGTCGGGAAAGTTATGCCTGGGCTCAGGAGCAGCCGGAGATGCCGGATTGGGAGCGGCGGGAGGTTACGCAGAACATCCAGAGTCAGATCATCGACCTGGCGCAGCGTTATCCCGATACCCAGTTCTATTGTTTCTTCCCGCCTTACAGCGCAGCGTGGTGGGCAGAGCGGGGGGAAGACGCGGACTTTATCCGGCATATCCAGCGGGAGCGGCTGGTGATCGAGCTGCTGCTGCCCTATGAGAATATCCACCTGTTCTCCTGGAACCAAATGGTGGAGATCACCGGGGATTTGAACAATTATTTCGATTCCATCCACTATGGCAACTGGGTGAACAGCTGGATTCTGGAGCAGATGGCGGCGGGAGAAGGCCGCCTGACAAAGGAGAATTACGAGTCTTACCTGACCCAGGTGCGGCAGGCATATGAGAATTTTGACTATGCCGCCCTGTTTACCCAGCAGGATCTGGAAGGAAACCGGATTCCTGCGTATTTCTGGAAGTAAGGGGGAGAACCGATGCAGTTTAACGATCCTGTTTTTGTGCTGCTGGCATTGCCGGGGCTGGTGCTGGGGTATTTCCTTCTGGGAAAGCTGGGGAAAAAACCGGCGCAGATGTTTCTGATCCTCCTGTCATTGGGGCTGTTTGGCTGCGGGGGATGGAAGGGACTGGCGCTGCTTCTGCTCAGCGTGGGTGCCAATGCCCTGCTGTGCCTGCTGATTTCCCGGATTCCGAAGAGAAGAAAGAGTGTGCTTATCCTGGGCCTGTGTTTCCACATCGGTCTGCTGTTCCTGTTTAAATATCTGAATTTTGCGGCAGATACATTTCAGGCGTTGCTCCATATTCATGTACCGGTGCCCCAGCTTGTGCTGCCTCTGGGAATCAGCTTCTTCACATTCCAGCAGATCAGCTATCTGGCAGATTGCTATAAGGGGAAAACCCAGGGTAACACCTGGCTGGAATATCTTCTCTACAGCACCTATTTTCCCAAGCTGATTATGGGTCCCATCGTCCGCCAGGATTGGTTGCTGGAAGAATTCCGCCGGGATCAGAGCTATCGGCCGGATGCGGACAACCTGATCGGGGGTATTCGCCGGTTCGTGCTTGGCCTATTTAAAAAGGCGGTGCTGGCAGATACCTTTGCTATGGCAGCGGCGTTTACAACGGCGCAGGGAGCTACAGCGGCAGAGGTGCTGCTGGCGATGCTTGCCTATACCTTCCAGATCTATCTGGATTTCAGCGGTTACACGGATATGGCCATAGGCGTTTCCCAAATGCTGAATATCCGTCTTCCGGAGAATTTCCATGCGCCATACAGGGCGCTGTCCATCCGGGATTTCTGGAAGCGCTGGCACATGTCTCTGACGGGATTTTTCACCGAGTATGTGTATTTCCCCTTGGGCGGCAGCCGGAAGGGTACGGCACGGCTGTGCCTGAATACCCTGGTGGTGTTTGCCGTGAGCGGACTGTGGCATGGTGCCAGCTGGGGCTTTATCCTGTGGGGCATTGCCAATGGTGTGCTGAATTTGTTTGACCGGTTCACGGAAAAATACCGCAGAGGGATTCCCAGGGGCCTTCAATGGTTTGCGTGCTTTGCTTGTATCAATCTGCTGTGGCTGCTGTTTCAGCAGGGGAGTGTCTCTGCCTGGCTGATGGCATTGGCGGGAATGATACGTCCGGGAAGTTTGGCGCTGGGAGAGAGCTTCCTGCAGTGCTTTGTAAAGCCGGAAATGACCATGCTGTTCCGCCTGCCCGGTCTGCGGGTTCTGGATGGGTGGCTGCCCGCTGTGGCAGCTCTGGGAAGCTATGGTCTTGCCTTTTGGCTGTGCCTGGCAGAGCCCGCCCCCGGGAAGAAAAGTGCTTCCCGCTGGTCGGCAGTGGCCACCGGGATTTTGCTGGTGTACTGCCTGACTTGCCTGGGCGGGAACACGGAATTTGTCTACAACAATTTTTAATGCCTATGGAAGAATGGAACGATATTTACGATGGCAACCGCCGACCCACCGGGCGGCTGCATCTGCGGGGTACCCCCTGGAATGAGGGAGAATACGGACTGGTGGTATGCGTCTGGGTGTACGATGGCCGGGGGCGGCTTTTGCTGACCCGCCGGGCACCGGAAAAGAGCTTTGCCGGAACTTGGGAGAATTCCGGCGGGGCTGCCCGGGCGGGGGAGGACAGCCTGACGGCCATCCGCCGGGAGCTGCGGGAGGAAACCGGAATCGATGCTCCGGCAGAGCAGTTTGAGCTGTTTGATACAGACCGGGATAAGAATACCTTTTATGATTTTTATTGTCTGAAGCATCCCATTCCCTTGAGCTGCATCCGATTGCAGCCCGGGGAGACGGACGATGTCATGTGGGCAAGTTTCGGTAAGGTGCATTGGCTTATTCGGCGAAAGAAGATATGCCGGATCATAGCCCGCCAATTTTACCGCCAGCAGAATGCCCTGAAATTGCGCAATATGCCCAAATTCACTGGTGGAATTTTGGCAGGGAAGAAGAACGGTTAGACTTGCGCGGAATGTGGGAAAGGGTGTATAATGAAAAAAAGCCCTTTTCGTGATGGAATCCATCAGCTGAAAATGACTTTCTTTTTTATTTCAACAAACGGAGGTCATTTCTATGATTACCCTGATGAAAATGCCCATTCGCCACGGTTGCGCCCCCCTGCGTGTTGCCCGGGGTCACTTCGCCACCAATCACTCCCATATCAATTACTTTGTGGACATTACCTACCACAAGACCCGTTTGAGTGAGGCACGGGATTCCGCCCGGGCGCTGGTTAATAACTTTGTGAACGATACCCCCGTGGATACCATATTGTGCCTGGACGGCACCGGCGTGGTGGGTACCTGCCTGGCTGCGGAGCTGACCAAGAGCGGATTCCATACGATCAACGCCCACGAGACCATTTACATTCTGGAACCGGAATACAATGCCAATTCCCAGATCATTTTCCGGGACAATACCCAGGCGATGATTCGCGGCAAGCATGTTTTGGTGCTGATGGCTTCCGTAACCACCGGCTATACCGCCAAGCGTGCTCTGGAGGCTGTCACTTACTATGGTGGTACGGTTGCCGGCGTGGCGGCGATTTATTCCGCTGTCGGGGAGGTGGAGGGCTATCCCGTCCGCTCGGTGTATACCATCAACGACCTGCCCGGTTATGCCAGCTACGATTATCGGGAGTGCCCCTACTGCAAGGCAGGCCAGAAGCTGGATGCACTGGTGAACAGCTTCGGGTATTCCCAGCTGTAAACATGGCAGTCTGAAAGCCAGCTTTTCCAAAAATGAACCATCCCGGCCTGCCGTGGGGCAGTGCCGGGATGGTTTTTGGATTTGGGTTATTCCAGGCCGGTATGCTGGGTTTTGTACAGCTGGGCGTATATGCCGCCGGTTTCCAGAAGTTCCGCATGGGTACCTACCTCTGTGATAACGCCGTCGGCAATGGAGACAATCCGTCCGGCACCCCGGATGGTGCTCAGCCGGTGGGCGATGATCAAGGTGGTTCTTCCCTGGGAGAGGTTATCGAAGGCACGCTGGATCTTGGCCTCTGTAACGGAGTCCAGGGCGGAGGTGGCTTCGTCCAGAATCAGAATGGCGGGATCCATCAGGAAAATCCGGGCAATGGCCACCCGCTGCTTCTGTCCGCCGGAGAGCAGGGTGCCACGTTCGCCTACATAGGTCTGGAAGCCCTTGGGCATAGCCAGAATATCATCGTAAATTTCTGCCCGTCTGGCCGCTTCCATGACCTCCTGATCGGTTGCGTCAGGACGACCGTAGCGGATGTTTTCCAGAATGGTGTCGGCAAAGAGAAATACATCCTGCTGCACGATGCCAATGGTTTTGTGCAGGCTCTTCTGGGCAATCTGCCGTACGTCTATGCCGTCTATGGTGATGCTGCCGCTGGTCACATCGTAGAACCGGGGGATCAGCTGACACAGGGTACTCTTGCCACCGCCGGAGGGGCCGACGATGGCGATGGTCTCTCCGGGTGCAACGCTCAGGCTGACATCGTGCAGCACCGCCAGGTCACCGTCATAGGTGAAGCAGACCTGAGAGACATCGATTTTGCCCTCAACGTGTTCCAGTTCTCTGGCATCCGCTGCGTCCTGGATGCTGGGCTCGGTGCGCATGACATCCACAAAGCGGTTCAGTCCGGCAAAGCCGTTGGCGAACATTTCCGAAAAGTTTGCCAGCTTACGCATAGGGGTAACAAAGGTGGCAATGTACAGGCTGAAGGTGATCAGATCCCGGTAGTCCATCTTTTCCTGCAGGATCATATAACCACCCACGGCGATGACCACAACATTCATGCTGGTCAGGAACATTTCCATAGAGCTGTTAAACAGACCCATGGCCTTGTGGAAAGCACGCTTGGAGGTTTTGTAGATCTCGTTTGCGGCCTGGAACCGGGCAATTTCCACATCCTCGTTGGCAAAGGCCTTGGCGGTGCGGATGCCGGAGAGGCTTGATTCAATTTCCGTATTGATATGGCCGGTTTTTTGCTTTACGCCTACGGAGACACGGCTCATGTTTTTGCGCATGGAGAGAATGACCACCAGAAATACCGGAACCAGGATGCCAACCACCAGGGCAAGCTCCCAGCGGATGGTGGCCATAACGATCAAGGCACCAATGATGGTAACGGTGGAGGTAAGCAGATCCTCCGGGCCATGGTGGGCAAGCTCTGTCAGCTCGAAGAGGTCGGAGGTCAGGCGGCTCATAAGCTGGCCGGTACGGTTGGCATCGTAAAAATCATAGCTCAGCTCCTGCATATGCCGGAACAGGTCTGCACGGATGTCGGCCTCAACCCGGATGCCGAAGGTGTGGCCAAAGTAGCACACAATGAAATTCAGCACCGAGCGCAACACATAAAAGGCCAGGCAGGTGGCCATCAGGGTGAAGAAGAGGGTGTATTTCCCATTGGGCAGCAGATCGTACAGGGATCTGCGGGTGACCAGAGGGAAGGTCAGGTCAATCAGCGCAATGAGTACCGCACAGGTAATGTCCAGAGCGAACAGCTTCTTGTGATTGCCGAAATAATGCAGAAAAATTCGCAGCGGGCTCTTTTTCCGATATTCTTGGGTGGTCATTTTCTATCTCCTTTGTATATTCTTTTATATTAGTATAGCAGATTTTTTTCGGGAACGCAAAGGAATGTGGAAAAAAATTATGGGATATGCTATAGTAGAGGAAACAGGAGGATATGCTATGGAAATTGTATTTAATGATCCGGGATGCGTGGTTTGTATCAAAAGTGTCGGGGTGGATTCTGAGCGGGAGTTGCCGGAGGCTCTGAAAAAGCAGCTTGGGGGAGAAATTTATCCCGTCCACAGGCTGGATAAGGCAGTGGGCGGACTGATGGTATTTGCCAGAACCAGGCAAGCTGCTGCGGAGCTGAGCAGAGCTGTGGCAGAGGGAAAACTGGAAAAGCAATACCTGGCGCTGGTACATGGTTGTCCGCCGGAGTCCGGCCGCATGGAGGATCTGCTGTGGAAGGACAGCCGGAAAAACAAGGTGTTTGTGGTGAAACGGCAGCGGGCCGGTGTACGTTCGGCCAGCTTGCGCTATCAGCTGCTGCGGGGCGGGGAAGAAAGTCTGGTGCGTGTTTTTCTGGAAACCGGACGCTCTCACCAGATCCGTGTGCAGTTTGCTTCCCGGGGCTACCCGCTGGTAGGGGATCACAAATACGGCAGCCGTGCCACAGAGACGGCTCCCCGCCTGTTCTCCGCCGGCCTGGCCTTCCCATGGAAGGGAGAGACGCTGAAGTTTGAGGCAAGCCCGGAATGGGCGGAATGAAACCGGAAAAGAGTAAGGGCGCTGCCGTGTGCTGGCAGCGCCCTTTTTGGCTGGTTGCCTTTAGGCTTAATATAAACCCCTGGTTCTACCAGGGGTGGGAAAAAAAGGTAAGCGTCAATTCTAATAGCATATAATCATAACCACTAGTAAACTAGTGG